>JAGMDR010000524.1 GCA_023128595.1 Planctomycetota bacterium
GTAGACAGGCTGCGAGAGGTCATCGAGAATCACGCATTTGTGCATGTTCATAAGTACCAGAGCGCTGTAAGAAGTCCAGAACATCTGCCCGGGCTTGTACTCACTCAAGCCCGACGGCGGTTCGGCAAATGCGAAGACCGAATAAAGGCGCCCGTTTTCCTTCATCCAAGTGGAGACCTGCCAGACTTGTTGTGCTTCGGATGCCCGGATATCAGCGAGCATTCTTAGCCGTTCGTTGGTGGGTGGATCGCACATTCGGAGGCCCTCGGCTGTCGTGTAGTGATATATGAACCTGTATTTATGCGCTTCTACCGGTCGCAAAAAATATCGCCGGCTGTCCAAGACAATCCCCGAACCCGTTGCAGGAGAGTCCGTATGCGTGACCGTTGTGTCCGGGTTGGTCGGGGCTACCGCACCCGGGGGCGCCGACTGCCGCGAAGGCCCTGGGTATATTACGGATACACCCTCAGTTTTGTCCCAATGAGCCATGAATTCCCAGTATCGCTTTTCATCAGGAGCACTTGTCATTGACTCGTTAGGAACAACTGCCGAGCTGGCACGACGAAGCCAGTAGGAAGGCATATCGAACTTGGCACTCGTCTCACCAGAACGTCTACCCTTCGTCCAGGTCCTCTTCGCCCGCACGAATACCTTGAAACGCCAATCCGCGCCCCACCTCTGGGCGTAGATTCGATCGACGGCGATTATCTCGTATTTCCAGAACTCTGCGCAGTAGTATGGGTGAGACGGCAACTGTTCAACTATCTCCCTCGAGAGTGGCTCCAAGTTCGGTTCAGTAGCCAAACACGCTGCGCCAGCTAGAACGTACACAAGTAAACAAAGCCCCTACCTTTTCATATCGCACCTCGTTTGATAACGCTCTCCGAATCCCCCGTTATTGCTTAGACTGTTCGAATGGCAAGGATGAGCGGTTTGCCGAACGGCGAAAGCGTAACAACACCTTTTCAGCAACTACTCTCGACCTACTGATCGGGCTCCGTTGCAGAAGCCGCGCTCCACTATCAGCTCTCTTTGACCACTCGGTCAACCGCTTTGTCGATGTCCTCTTCTGGAATCCCTTTTTCTCGGAAGTAGCTTCTGATCTCCTCTTTATCCTTATGTTTCTCGTAACGGTTCTTGGCTTCTTTGAAGATGCGTTCTGCGATCTCCCTTACCAGGGCGTCCTTGTGCGCTTCCGCGACCTCGCTTGCCCCGCTCGTGCTGAGCCCCAGGCCCTTTGCAATGCGTATTGCCCCGTCCATGTCGCCTCCTCCAGCAAAGTGCTCGATAATGCGAACGCTCGCCTTGTTTGTGGCACGCTTTATCAAGGGGGAAACGAACATCGCCCTTAAAATGAAGAAGGCCACGATTGCAGCGACCAACGAGACGCCCCAAGCGGCGGTTCCCATATCCGCCGTCGCGATGCGCAATATCCCAAAAACGACGAGAGCAAGGACTGCGTTGACGACTTTTGCGAATGTTAGCATTTCACGTTCTCCTATGAATGGTACTACATTAGTTTGTCCGGAATACCTCGGCCCGCTCTCGCGATGAGGGCACTATCACTGACTTGTGCGCCACAGAGCCGGGGCAGTCATCCCGGTGTCTTCGCTTATGTTAAAGGGTTGGCAGCCAGCAACCGGACTCATAGGCTACAATAGCTGATCACATCAGATGGGCAAAGCCCGGTTACAGCGCGGCTATTATCGTCGGCATTGTCACAAAAGGCAAGAAAAAAAACGCAAATTTTTCAATTGGGGTAATTGGGTATTTTAGGGGGGAGATTTTCGGGCGGCGACGCCATGGCATGTTCGGGGTTCGCATCTCGTATTTCGTATCTCGCGAATGAACAATGGATCAGTCTGGGAAGTTTAGGATGGCAAATTCTCCATGGAATTTGCGGGCGGCTTCATCATAACCCTTGGTGGCATTTTACCTGTAAGGGTGACAGACATCAACAAGATAATCCGGGGGACGCCCCAGTTCGGATTGTAGGCTGACAATTCACCGATTAACCATCGAAGATCCGCCTTCGTTTGGAGGATTGAAGCCCAGCGGAATCAACTGATCTAAAGACTTGCCCTCAACTCAAAACTAAGCACTAAAAACTAAGAACTGAGCACTAAGAACTAATTTCCCCCTCTGTGGCCCCAAGAATGCGTCTAAATCGGTGTTAATCAGTGGCCCACGAAATTGATGATTGATTATTTCTCTGTGCCCTCTGTGGCTAAAATAATCCGTGTCCATCCCCGTTAATCCTGTCCAATTTAATTGACTACTGGTCTTTTCTCCGTGTCCATCCGCGTCAATCCGCGGTTAATAAAAAAAGGATAAAATCTCTGCGTCCTCAGTGAACTGTGCGATTAATTCCCCTCATTCGTTTTTTTTGTTGACTTTTGTTTGAAACTGTGTTAAAATTCCCGCATGTTTGCCAGCAGGCAAAC
>JAGMDR010000525.1 GCA_023128595.1 Planctomycetota bacterium
CACGTTGGCAACGTGACGCTCTACCACTGAGCTACACCCGCAAATTCGTGGCTCGTCGCTCGTGACTCGTGGCCCGAGGTTCGAGTCAACTCTTATCAAGCGCAATTATAAGGCCCATTATCGCCGATGCAAGCGGTTTTTGGAAAATTTTGGGGTGCCGGCAGCAGGAAGACCCCGTGTAAAACACGGGGCCAAGTATTTAGCCGGCGGTTCCACCGCCGGTTTACCTTGCGGGTGTTATGACCCCACGGCGCGTGGCAGCCTCAAACGAAGTTTGGGGATGGTGGGTTGCAGCCTCAAAACCTGCCCTGACCAAAGATGAAGGGCGGAGTTTGGGGATGGTTTGACAGTCGGTTTTGTGCTATGCTTATAGCGGTTACACGGGCGATTGGAGGACAGATGACGGACGACAGAGGACAGACTAAAATGATTTGGGGATTGAAAGATGCGTAAAACAAATTGGGCGATAGAGAAGAAATGGGGCTATGCGATCTTGGCTCTGGTGCTCTTTGTTGGGTCATATTTGTGTATCGTTGTGTATAAAGGCGCAACAAGAGACGGCCTTACGTTCGCTGTGGAAAACGACCAGCCCGACGCAGACCGGCAGCCTGAGCAAAAAGACCCAAACGACACGAAGCCGCCACGTCCGGACCATAAGCATCCGGCCTTTAGAGAACGCATCGAAGAACGAAAAAGAATGGTCGCCAAGGACATTGCAGCAGAGGGTGTTTCTGCCTGGATTCGCACGGGCGTGCGTGACCCCAACATTCTAAACGCGATGCGTACCGTGCCGCGGCATGCCTTTGTCCGGCCAAGCGACCTGAGGAGGGCTTACGCTGACCATCCCCTGCCAATAGGCTTAGGCCAGACGATAAGCCAGCCATACATTGTTGCTTATATGACCGAGGCGCTAAAACTCGATCCAAACGACAAAGTCTTGGAGGTCGGTACCGGGTCGGGGTATCAGGCTGCCGTTTGTGCGGAGATTGCGCAGGAAGTCCATACAATCGAGATTCTGGAGCAGCTTGCCAAATCCGCTAAGGAGCAGCTAAAGAAGCTCGGCTACAGAAATGTATTCGTTAAGGCTGCTGACGGATATTTCGGCTGGAAAGAAAAAGGCCCATTCGATGGGATCATAGTGACTTGCGCAGCCGGCATGGTTCCGCCGCCTTTGATTGAGCAGTTAAAACCTGACGGGAGAATGATCCTGCCTTTGGGAAGCCCTTACGGCTACCAAACACTTGTGCTGGTCACCAAAGACGACAAGGGCAAGGTCCGCAGCAAGCGTCTCATGGGCGTAGCGTTTGTCCCCATGGTCGGCCGAGTAAGGGGGTCTGGACGATAGCCTGAAAAATGACAATCATTTCGGTCACCATCTTCTTAGTATCAGCAGCAGTACTCGGCCTGGAGCTTGTCCTTGTCAGGGCATTATCTATCGGCCATTGGCATCATTTCTCATACTTGGTCATCAGCACGGCTCTTTTGGGCTTCGGGGCCGGCGGCACCATCGTCAGCATCGGCTCCAAACTCCTGACAAAGGCTCACAAGAAAAGCCTGTGGGCCTTCGCCTTCGGATTAGCTTTAGCTGTGCCAATTGTGTTCCAGATAAGCCAAAAGGTCCCACTCGATGAGCTGCAATTGATATGGGACCGGAGGCAATTACTGTATCTGTTCGCATATTATCTGCTGTTTTTCATTCCATTTTTCTGCGCGGGCGCATTTTTAGCTTTGGCCTTTACTATCTGGGCTGATAAGGCCCATCGTTTGTACTTTTATAATATGATAGGCTCAGGATTGGGGGCCGCAGGCGCCGTGATACTTATGTACGGAAATTCACCGGAAGGCTTACTACTGGTGATCACTTCGGTTGCATTTGTCGCAGCGTTGATTTTGGCATTTGCAGTGTCCAGGCCTCTGGGTGTGGTGACATGTGTGTGTGCCGGCCTTTGCCTCTTTGTTTTTAGCCCGCGAGGACCATTCGGCCTTGAGATTGAAATCTCCGAAAACAAGTCACTGGCTTACTATAGTGCCTTGCCGGATGCTGAGACCGTTGCTACGTATTACAGTCCACTGGCCCGCCTGGACTGTGTGCAGGCACCGGCGATTCGACACTTTCCGGGCTTGAGCATTGCATATCAAGGGCCACTGCCTCAACAGATGTTAATAATCAGCGACGCTGACGGCACCTCAGCCATCAATAACTTCGACCGTCTGAGCGATGTGAACTGCTATGATTACACGACTTCGGCTCTGGCCTATCATCTGCTCAGTGACCCCAATGCCTGCGTAATTGGTGCCGGCGGCGGCTCCGACGTCGCCCAAGCCCTGGTCCTTGGCGCACGCAAGGTTACCGCTGTGGAGATGAACTCGCAGATAATTGACTTGATGCGCAGCGAATTCAACGAGTATTCATCGGGCTTGTACAGCCGAGCCGATGTGCAGGTCGTGGCTGCCGAGGGCCGAAGCTTCTTGCAAACGACCCGCGAGCTGTTCGACATCATCAACATTTCATTGCTCGACTCGTTTAGCGCTTCGGCAGCGGGGCTCTATGCTCTTAATGAGAGCCATCTTTATACCATCGAGGCCATAGAGCAAGCCATGACGAAGCTGCGGCCAAACGGCATGTTGAGTATTACCCGAGTGCTAAAGACCCCGCCGAGGGATTGTCTCAAAATGCTTGCCACGATAAACGAAGCGCTGCGACGCCGTGGCATTGACGCCCCAGTCAGACACATCATGATGATTCGAAGCATAGCCACTGCCACGATTGTCGTCTCGCCGCAGCCTTTCTCAACCTCTCAGATTGCCAACACTCGCAAGTTTGCCGAGGAGCGTTCCTTTGACTTAGTGCATCTGCCCGGTATAAAGGCGGAAGAGGTAAACCGGTTCCATGTACTTGAAGAGCCCGCTTACTACGAAAGCGCCCGCTGGATTCTCTCCAGCCAGACTGAGGCCTTCTATGATGGTTACATTTACAATGTTCGTCCTGCAACCGATGACCGCCCTTATTTCTTCGACTTTTTCAAGTGGGAATCTCTGCCATACATGATCCGCATGATGCCGCGCCAATGGCTGCATTTTTCCGAATGGGGTTATCTGATTCTGGTGGCGACCCTGCTGCAGGCCATCTGCGCCAGTGTATTGCTTATCCTGCTTCCTCTTGTAGTTACGAAACGCATTAGGAACATCGCGTCCAACAAACTTGCGGCGCTTGGTTATTTTGTTTTGCTCGGCCTTGCTTATATGTTTCTGGAGATGGGTTTCATTCAGAAACTGACGTTACTCATAGGGCATCCAGTCTTTGGCGTGGCTGTCACCCTCCTCGGATTCTTGGTTTTTTCAGGCTTCGGCGCTTTGGCTTCGGGGCGTCTCTCGTCCCCCTGCTTCCGCAGGGGCAAGCCTGTCCCCGCGAAAGCGGGGATCGCTCGTCGCTCGTATACGGCTTCTCAGCTTATATGGATAGCAGTACTCGCGATCATTTTTCTCGGCGTAGTTGAAATAGCCCTTGTGACATACCGGTTCGAGTGGCTCGTAGGCTTTTCCCGGCCCGTGCGAATACTGCTGGGCCTGGCAATTACGGGGCCGCCGGCATTTTTCATGGGTATGCCTTTCCCAACAGCCCTCAGGCAGCTCCACACACGCAGCCAGCCGCTCGTCCCGTGGGCCTGGGGCGTTAATGGGTTTGCTTCCGTAGTAGGAGCTGTTTTGGGCACTTTTTGGGCGATCTCGCTGGGCTTCACAATCTTAGTTTTTGTAGCTTTAGGCTGCTACTTTCTGGCGGCAGTCATTTCAAGGCAAATATGCTCATGACAGCAGATACAGAACCGACATAAGTGCTGTGTTTGCAACGCAATACACGCACCCAATACACACAACGAGAGCAGCGGATCAAGAGGAATGCTGCCCCAGTACTTCGCGCCACAAGGGCTTTCAGGGCCGTAGATTTACGCCACTCGCTAATTGCCCCAACTTTTTCTTGACCGAAACGCGCCGAATATGGTATAAATGAATGTTGATATCGGTAGACTCTGGCTCCCATGGTGTCAGGTCTTACATGTTTTCATAAGACGACAAGTTTGTACGACACGACGTACGCAGTTACAGTATCAATTTTGCGCGTAGGAGTTAAAATATTCTATATTTCACTTAACCGCTCATGTTGAGCTTTTTTGAAGGAGGATCACTATGTCTAAAGAAATGAGAAAGTTAGTAGCAACCTGTGCGCTAATGGGATTGGTTGTGGCGGTAAGCGGCACAGCGCAGGCCAACTGGTCGGAGACGTTCGGCGGCAACGCGTTCGACCTGACGACCTGGTTGTTCCGCGGCTATCCGGAACTGACCGGCACGTTTAAGGCGACCATCCAGGATGGGCCTGACGATGATGACTACCTGGCTCTCGATGAGACCAGTTCGGCCGCCGTCGGCGGCACGCAATTCGGCGTGGGTATCGGCGACCCAGACGACGTCTTCAGCGACGTCCGGGTCGGTGCGGTGTTCAATGTCACTGGTGATGCCTCGCGGAATTACCAGGGTATGGCGGCCAGGATAGATTACTTCATTGACCCAGATGGTTCGTTGACCGGCGCGCCAGGCCTGGTTGCCAGTTGCTACGTGCTGACCATACACTATGAGGAGGGCCCCGCCAACCTGAAGGTTGAGCTGGTCAAGGCCGTCAACCTCGATACCGCCATTATGGCGACCTGGCAGCCGGAGGTTCCGGTGCCCGGCCTGGATCACGCCACGAGCCACTATTTTGAGCTGGACGTGGTCGGGTCAGACCCGGTGTACATCACGGGCAGTGTCTATGAGTATAAGGGCGGTCCCTTGCTCGTCAGAACTCCGACGTTCATCGACACCAGTGCTAATGACCCCTGGGAGACTCCGGGTATTCATGATGACGTCTTTGCCAGCGGCGTCAGCGGTGTCTTTGTGATGTATGAAGATCCCCAACCGGTCGGCTACCACAGCCCCTTTGACA
>JAGMDR010000526.1 GCA_023128595.1 Planctomycetota bacterium
CTTCAAATCGGACGCAACCACAAAAAGACCAGGATGAATCCCGAAGCACTGGTTAGGCGCGGCGTCAATTTCCCCACCTCGTATTCCTTTGACGGAATCATAGATGAGTTGAAAATCTATGACCGCGCCCTCTCAGCCGAGCAGATAAGCCGATCATACCGGAGCAGTGTCCCGAACGCCGCCCCTGCGTTGAAGTGGCGAAGACTGCCCGAACTGCCCAAAGGATCGGGCAAGTTCGGGGCAACCTATTGCAGGTTGAATTTCTATCCGGAGTGGGACAATTTGTGGCGTGTTGGCGATCATCCGGATATAGTCGTCAACTTTGACGGCAATCCATATCAGATGGTCTTCTGGCGAGGCACCAATTACAATATGAATCTCGTCACCGAGAACGGCAAATGGGTCGCCGACCAGAGCGCAGAAGGTGGAGGCGGCGACGTTATCGGCTGCTGTGAGCATATGTCCGACAAGCAATGTCGTTATACTTACGTGCGACTTGTCGAGAATCACGATGCCCGTGTTGTAGTGCACTGGCGCTACGCCGTTTGCGATGTTCGATACAAGATAGCCAATATGGGAGACGGTTGGGGCGCCTGGGCGGATGAATACTACTATATCTATCCGGACGGCGTCGCGGTACGCGCCTTCAAGGTTTACGGCCTGGGAGGATGCAGCATTACCGAGCCGGCCTCTTTGAACAATCCCGGCGAGAGGGCCGAAGACAACCTCAATGTCGAAGCGGCCATTACCGCCAATATGCAGGGCCAAATCGGAAGGCACAGCTACGACCCCTGGCCAAACGACGGAAGCGTGGCCGCTCCTTTCGATAATGCGGTGCCTAATGCCAATATCTCCGTAGTGAACTTCAAGTCAAAGAGCAAGCCGTTCTACATCTACGAACCCGGCACGCGGATCATCCCGTACGGTGGGGGACTCAGGGAAGTACGTGACTACTCAAAGTTCCCTACCTGGAACCACTGGCCGGTTGGACAAGCCCCTTCCGATGGACGATATGCCTTTGCTACCGATAGGGTCTCCAGCTCTGCGGTGACTTCGCCCGAGCCGCCGATGACAAGAGTCGAAGGCGGCGTAGCGGGCAGATTCATTATGGGCCTTACCAATAAGCCTATTGAAAAACTGGCGCCCATCGCCCGGTCCTGGCTCCAGAGTCCGGAAACTCGTGTCGTCCGCGGAGCCTTTCAAAGCGAGGGATACAGCCGGGACCAGCGCGCCTTTGTCATAACAGCCAATCGTCCGGACAGCGGCCGAGCACTTGAACTGAGAATTGCTGCTTCCCAAGAGTCCCCGGTTGTTAATCCTGTATTGGTTGTCAAGGATTGGGGCCAAAGCGGCGCGGAGTTGAGAATCGACGGCCGGAGAATTAAGCCTGAAAAGGACTTCCGCTTCGGCCGTTACGACAGGCTGAATGGCAGCGATCTGATTGTATGGATCAAAAAGGAAGCTGCCAAACCGGTTACTATTTCGCTATCCCCAACGCCTGTTAAGGATTGACAGGCGTGTAATAACAGGACCAACAAGGAAAGGGTAAGGCAGATGCTCTTAGCAAAAACTGCAATTGAGGCGGTCGATCTGACAATCATTGTCGTTTACCTTATAGGGATAATGGCTATCGGCATCTGGGCCGGCTACAGGAAAAGGACTTCGAGTACACAGTTCTTTCTTGCAGGCAGATCGCTGAAATGGCCGATGATAGGCGCCGCCTTGTTTACGGCCAACATCTCTACTATCCACCTGGTAGGTCTTTCCGCTTCGGGCTTTAGTGAGGGCATTGTTGTCGGAAATTTCGAATGGATGGCTTCGTTCTGTTTGATTGTCCTGGGCCTGATATTTGTGCCGTTCTACCTTCGCACGAAGATCACCACGCTGCCCGAGTTCTTGGAGAAGCGATACAGCCCTACGTGCAGAATGATCATGGCATTCATAGCTATCTGGTCTGCCCTTCTGGTCCATATCGGGGTCAGTCTCTACGCCGGCGCAAAGGTGTTCGATTACTTCTTCGGAATCCCGGTCATCTATTCGATCATCATCATCGCGCTAGTCACGGCGATCTACACGATCTTGGGCGGTCTACGGGCTGTTGTCGTCACGGACAGTATCCAAGCTGTGGTCCTTTTGGCCGGCTGCATCGTGCTGACATTGTTGGGGGTCAAGGCCCTTGGCGGTGAGGGAATCCAGTCTTTCGCCGAGCTTAAGGAAGCGGTCAAGCCTGATCAGTTCAGTATGGCCCATTCACTCAGAGACGCAAACGGCAATTTCAACGAGTATTCCTGGCTTACTCTGATGATCGGCTATCATGTATTGGGTATCTGGTACTGGTGTACAGACCAGACAATCGTGCAGAAGGCGCTTGGCGCCAAAGACATGCGGAACGGTCAACTCGGTGCGGTGTTCGCCGGCTGGCTCAAGATTCTGCCGTTGTTTTTCATGGTGTTCCCCGGCGTGGTGGCCTATGTCCTCTTCAAGGACAAGATTGGTGGTGATCCGAACAATACTCTGACCGTGATGATTGACGAGCTTCTCCCGGTGGGCCTCAAAGGTCTGTTTGCCGCCGGTCTGTTGGCGGCCGTGATGAGTACGGTGGAAGCCGCCCTTAACAGCACGGCCACCGTAACTGCCGAAGACATTGTCCAGCGGATTCGTCCGCAGACACAAGATCGGACGCTTGTGCTCATAGGACGCATCACCGCCTGTGTCGTAATCGTGCTGGCAATGCTCTGGTCGCCTTATTGCGAGAAATTCAGAAATATCTTCGTCGTGATCAATAAGGTGCCGATGATGTTTGCCCCGGCGATTACGACCGTCTTTGTCTTAGGTGTGTTCTGGAGACGCGGCACCAAGCAGGCTGCTCTGGCCACCTTCATCGCCGGTTTGGCCGTCGGCCTGCCATACTTCCTAATCGACATGCCGCACGACGTGCCCGCCGCAGATGTCCAGCCTGCCATAGAGGCGGCACGAGTGGCCCCCGAAAGAATTGTTGGCGGGGTGGTCGCGGATTACGGGATTATTACCGATGGCTGGGGCATTCCTTACATGATGG
>JAGMDR010000527.1 GCA_023128595.1 Planctomycetota bacterium
GCAGCCTCAAGCGCAGCTTGGGGATGGCAAAGCTCCAAAAGCGGCGTAACCATCCCCAAATCCTTCGGATTTGAGGCTGCCACGCACTATGGAACCACAAATCAATGTTACCCAGAATCTGAGCTGTTTGAACCATGCCCAAAATCCGCATACGACTACGGTGGTACCATCCCGTTTCAGGTAACTTACTTGCGTCTTTTCTTTTGGAATTCGCCCCATGGCTTGACGTTGCTTCGTTTTGCCCAGGCATTGTACATATCGACGAGTCGGCCGGCAATCTCCGGGTGTTTGTCAGCCAGATTATTTAGTTCTGTTCGGTCAGCCTCTATGTCATAGAGTTCCCATCGACCCGGGTATTTGGATACGAGTTTCCATTTGCCTTTTCGCACGGCCCGGTTGCCTTCGTGCTCCCAGTACAGGGCCTCGCGTTCGATGGGTCTGTTATCTAAGGCCGGCAGCAGACTTTTACCTTCGAGCGGTATAATCTGGTGACCTTTGCACTCGGATGGATAGTCTGTGCCGGCTACGTCGATGCAGGTTGCCATGATGTCGATGAGATGGCCGGGCCGATGCCGAAGCTCGCCGCGCGCCTTCACCGTGGAGGGCCAATGTGCAATCAGAGGCGTGGCGATACCGCCTTCGTGGACCCAGTGTTTGTACAATCGGAAGGGCGTATTGGAAGCGTTGGCCCAAGCCCTTCCGTATGCGATGTAAGTATCAGCTGGTCCAGGCATTACGCCTTCGCCCGTGCGTACCGGCCGGCCATCACGCGTGACCTTAGGCTGCATGTCGTACTGAAGCTCGTTCCTGGCCATGGGCTTCAGAACCACCTCTTTGGATGGGTCTGGCTTGATCGGGCCGCGGCTTCCATATTCTTCTGCGCAGCCGCCGTTGTCGGCTAGGAAGAGGACCAATGTGTTGTCGAAGCTGCCGGTCTTCTTCAATGCTGAAACGATACGTCCTATGCCCTGGTCCATACAATCGACCATTGCTGCGTAGACCTCCATGCGGCGACAATGCCACTCTTTGTTTTTTGCATCTTCCCACGGCGGGACTCTTGAGTCACGGTCCGTAATCTTCCATTTGCCCTTGACGATTCCCATTTCTATCATGCGCTTGTGCCGTTCAGCGCGCAGCACATCCCAGCCTTGGTCGTAGCGCCCTTTGTAGCGGGCAATATCCTGGGGCAGCGCATGCATTGGCCAGTGTGGTGAAGTATAAGCGACATAAAGGAAGAAAGGCCCATTGCCGCTTTGTGATTTATGCTCCGAGATGAACTTTGCAGCGTTGTCACTAATGGCGTTGGTGTAATAGAAGTCATCGGAATCGGGCGGGATCTGCGTATTATCGCGTGTCAGGGAACACGGATCGTAGAAACTGCCGGCACCGTGAATAGTCCCGAAAAAGCGGTCGAACCCGCGTTGGCGAGGCCAGTTGTATTTCGGGCCTTCTGGCCTGCGGTGCTTGGTCACATGCCACTTGCCCGACATATACGTGCTATAGCCTGCCTGTTTGAGCACCTCGGCGATGGTGACACAACGGTTGTTGAGGTCTCCGCGGTAGCCGTCATAGCCTTTGTCGCTCATCATATGTCCGACGCCGGCCTGGTGCTGGTAGAGCCCGGTCATAAGGGCGGCTCTGGTAGGGCAGCAGCGGGCTGTGTTGTAGAACTGTGTGAACCGCAGACCGCCGGCGGCAAGTCGGTCCAGATTGGGCGTGCGGATTTCGCCGCCGTAGCAGCCGATGTCAGAATAGCCCATGTCATCAGCCATAATCAGGACAACATTGGCTCGTTTGCGCCCATTGGCAGGTGTCTGCGCGAGGCTGCTGCACCCCGGCAGCACCAGCGACGTCACACCTACTCCCATGGCTTTGATAAAATCACGACGCGTGTAACTGTCTCCGCTCATATCTAATTTCTCCTTGTCAACCGAGTAGTGTACTACTGCCAAGCAAGCTTGTGGGTGTTCTGGCACAGTTTTATAAAAGACTTAGCAAAAATGGGAGTGCAGGGGCTCGAACCCTGGACCTACGGCTTAAAAGGCCGTTGCTCTACCGCCTGAGCTACACTCCCAAAAAAGTTTTAAGGCCTTGCAATATAACAACTTCCTGCACATGCTGTCAATCCCTTCATTGAGCAAAAAAGCTAAAAAACCGTATTTGCGTCATTTTTGCGTCACTCACTTTGCACGCCTCGCAGGATTTTATTCATC
>JAGMDR010000528.1 GCA_023128595.1 Planctomycetota bacterium
CCAAGCTCACCCGTATCGGGCTGCAGCAGACCACTGATAATAAGATTCACCGGGCCGCCGTCTAAATTCTCATTGTCGGCTTTGAACTGCACATAAGCCCCACTGATGGGCGTGCCCTTAAGGATAGGCATATCTACAAAACGTAAACCTATTACTTGATAGCTGCTCGCCTGCGCCTCACCTTCCCACGGCATCTCAAGGTCGCTGCTGTCCCGAGCCTCAGCACCATCATCGGGCGTGTCTCCATAGTGGATGTGGTCTTCTCCGTCATCACTCTGGACAGCAATCACTGTATCGGTCCGGACGTTGCTCGATCCGGTCGTGAAGCTCCAGATATCGCCGGTGTTTACCATCGTACCGACGACCTCGTCGATCTGCCAGTAGTAAGTGGTGTTTGTATCAAGGAGCCCGGGATAATAGGATGTCCCTTCCTGGTTGCCTACGAACGCAGGTGGACTGCTCGCGCCAAAGTACACATCCCGCGTGACACCGTTTTCAATTGGCGTCCAGCTCAGAGTCGAGCCTATAAGCACACCTTCTTCATCATTAGCAGGATAAGGTTTCGTGGCAATGTTAACGTAAACGGTTGCTAACTTAGCCTTGCCTACGATTACATAGTCATCGTAGGATTGGCCGCGGAGCCAAAGGTACCAATTCATGCCGATACTCGGGTCGTCTGCCGGGATCTTGAAATCCCACGTGAGGGTCGTCCATACCCCATCGCCAAACAATGAGACGTCAACCCACTCCCTTACATACTCGGCATAGCTGGCCCATGGATCCGCCGGATTCTCGAACCAACCCAACTGGACGTCCAACCATCCCTCACCTGTTCCTCCCGTCGATACCATCGTAACCTCCAGCGTGTACTGTCCCGCCTCAACGGCACTTTCGGGGTACGCGGCCACTGCCGGATTCCACGCGGCATCGGCTTCCCAGGTGCCAAACACCACGCCGACGTCGCCGCCGCTGCCGTCCCCGATAGCTGAGACGTTCATCAGCCACGGATCAACATCGTAGCCGTAATACCGGTCATACTCCCAGCCGGTAGGAGCGTTGGCATCGGTGTCGCCCGGATTGGGAACCAGTGCCAAATCAGCCTCAAAATCTCTGTTGACTAACAGATCAGCCTGGACGAATCCCACCAGAGCCAACACTAAAACAGAAGAAATAAGACAAAGCAAATTCTTAGACATAATAGTCCTCCTTCAAAAAAAGATAATTAATATAGAAACGACTAATAAACGCTTTTAACTTCACTACGTTATTTGACACGCCTGCCAGGGGCATCCCATGCCCTGTGATTGATGCTACCTCATTCCTTTTAATGTTCTATATGAGCTGTCAATTAAAAAGTGAAGAATTCGAATTCACCACAAAAATTTCTCCTGCCGGACGACTGAAAAGCCACAGACTCCGACAATTATATTTATACCAGATTAACCACCATCCCGTCAAGGGAAATCCCGCAATCAAGAGCGTTCAAATAGGCCATACCGTTTAAACCTTGCTAAATCAAAGACTTATTAATATAATAATAGTCGGATATGATTTTTTATACCCCAGCGTCTTCTATGACTGAAAAGCCGCAAACTACAGGAGGCAAAATCATGGACAATAGATTCAACCGAAGAGATTTTATCAAGAGCTCTTTCCTATTGCCGCTTTGCGCTGCAACGGCCATAGAACCCGTGGGTGCTTCCGCTTCCGCCCAAACGCCCATCAAAAGGGTAGGCGGTCCCAAGCTCAAAATCAGCCTCAACGCCTATTCCTTCAGCAAGGCATTGAACGACCATATTAAGGGCCGGGGACCAGGTATGACCCTGTTCGACCTTCTCGAATTCTGCGCCAGAAACAATTTCGATGCCGTTGATCCCACGGGTTATTTTTTCCCGGGATACCCTGCGGTGCCGAGCGATTCGTTTATCAATGAGTTCAAGCTCAGGGCCTTCCATCTGGGACTCGGTATCAGCGGGACGGGCGTTCGGAACGATTTCGCCTCGCCGGACAAAGAGGCCAGGGCCGCCGATGTCAGGCACGTCAAGGAGTGGATAGAAGTCGCGGCCAAAATGGACGCGCCGGTAATCCGCGTATTTGCCGGGCCCGAGCCAGAAGACCATCCCTGGGACGAAGTGGCCGCATGGATGGTGGAGGATTTGAAAGAATGCGTTGAGGTCGGCAGGAAATACGGCGTCATTGTCGGTATTCAGAATCACTGGGATTTCCTCAAGACGTCCGACCAGGTCCTCAATATCATAAAAATGGTCGATTCCGAGTGGTTCGGTGTGATCGTCGATACAGGCTATTTCTGGCAAGGCACGTACGATGACATCGCTGCGGTGACCCCTTACGCCGTGAATTGGCAAATCAAGGAGAAACTGCTGGGCAAAGAAAGCAATGTTTACGTTGACATGAAAAAGCTCATCGGAATCATCAGGGACGGAGGCTACCGCGGCTATATTCCGATCGAAACGCTCTCGGTGCCGGGCGAGAAGTATGACCCCAGGGTTCGGGTGGCGGAGCTGCTTCAGAAAGTCCGCGACGCGCTTTAACAGACGGCATGAACGGCGTTCAAATGAAGTATCTCGGTTTGGAATACAAAGGGACAGTTTGTGAGAATAGCTGAAAAAATTACGGTCTGTGGCAGCTTGGCGATTCTGCTGCTTATCGCAAGCTCCCTTTTTGCTGAAGAGACGCCGCAATGGCAGGAACTTTTCGACGGCAAAACCTTGAACGGGTGGCAACAACTGAACGGTACGGCCAAGTATGAGGTCCGGGACGGGATGATTGTTGGAACCACTGTTCCAGGCTCTGCGAACAGTTTCCTCTGCACGAAGAAGGACTACGGCGATTTTATTCTCGAATTGGATTTCAAAGTGGACGAAGGACTTAACTCGGGGGTTCAGGTCCGCAGCCAGAGTCTTAAGGAATACAAGGACGGGCGCGTTCACGGCTACCAGGTTGAGATCGACCCCGCACTGAAAGAGCTTTATTCAAAAAGCCCTGCGAATCTGTGGGTCACCGGCGAGGAAGTTCCTCCGGGAACCGAACCTCGGCGCTGGACTGGGGGGATATATGACGAAGCGCGCCGCGGGTGGCTCTATAATCTCACTCGGAACGTAAGGGCGCGCAATGCCTTCATGCCGGGCGAATGGAACCATTTCCGCATCGAGGCCATTGGCGATTCCATGCGGACATGGCTCAATGGCGTTCCGGCGGCCAGCATTGTGGATACCATGACGCCGAACGGCTTCATTGCCCTGCAAGTGCATTCGACCAAAGAGAAGGAGCCGATGCAGGTGTGCTGGAAGAACATCCGGCTCCAGGATATAGGCTTCAATAAAGCGAAGCCGGATACTAACTACTATCCTGATGTGGGCGACTGGCAGGCCGCTAAAACCGGACTCGTTGCGCAGGTTTTTCCGATTAGCGCCAGCAAGCGCCGGGCAAACCTTTTCCATGCGTTTGATACGGCCCAGGAGCCGGTTTGCGTTCTCGAGGGTGTGCGAGGCGCGAATAGCATCGCATTCAGAGGAGACGGCTGGACGGGTTCAATCGAGAGTGAGCGTTTCAAAGTCTATAAGGGCAAGGAAAAATTCGAGATGCGGCGAGTGACGCGCCTCTCGCCCACGCTGAACGCCCTGCCACCCAAAGCCGCCATTGTGCTGTTCGATGGGACCAATCTGGATGAGTGGGCGCGGCAAAAAGAGAAGGAGTGGGACAAGGAAGAAGGTCCCGCGGACGGCTGGACAATCCTCCCCGGCGGACGATTGGAACCTGGCGTCTGGGCCGGCTCCATCATTACAAAAAAGCAGTTCGGCGATTTCAAACTTCACCTGGAGTTTCGCCTGCATGGCGGCGAAATCAACAGCGGCGTGTATCTCCAGGCCCGCTACGAGGTGAACATTAATGACTCATACGGCCTCCTCGAAGGTTCCAAATGCGGAGCGTTGTCAAATTTACCCACATCGGTGGAACCCCGTGTTCACATGGCCGCACCGGCCCTCCAGTGGCAAACTTATGACATCAATTTTCGAGCGCCGCGTTTCGACAAGAACGGGACGAAAATCGAGAAAGCCCGCGTTACTGTTCAGCACAATGGTGTGACCATTCATGACCGGGTGGAGCTGGACCCGCCCAGAGGCGCAGCCAAGAGACTCGGAGAGGCGCCAACCGGCCCCATTATGCTTCAGGAACACGGAGACCCGCTTCAGTTCCGCAATATCTGGATCGTGGACAAGGGCACAGACAGGCAGCGAACCGCGAGAAAAACAATAGGCAATCGAAAGCCGCCAAACCGCGGCGGCAG
>JAGMDR010000529.1 GCA_023128595.1 Planctomycetota bacterium
CTACGGCAACGACCCCAACAACTGGGAGGCACAGGACCCTTCACCGGTATGGTAGGGGGGGTGGATCAAGCCACTTGACAACGCGATTCTTGATTGCCCAGGCGGCGAAGAAGTTGCCGGCGGGATTATGGTGGCCGATGTAATATCGCCGGAGGTGGGTGTTCACGTCGGTTTTGAACTGCCGATAGTCGGCCCGGAAGGCATCCCGCATATCTATAACCGGGTAAGGCTTGTCCTTGAGCCAATTCACAAAGTCGTGGTCGAATCTCGGCATACCCTTCAAATCGGCGGCTACGTTGCCCCGGCCGAATGAGAGAATGAGCATTAGTTTTTTGCCGGTTCTTTCGACAAACTGTTCGGTCCAGGTGACAATGTATCTGGTGGACCGCAGCGCTGCTTCGGTGTGGATCTTTCTGATCGCCTGGGCCGGATTGTCAGCGGCGAATTTCTCCTCGGATATTCCAAAGGCGTCGGCGACGGGTTTGAGGAGTTTTTGTGCGGCTTCGGCGCTGCCGTGCGTGCCCAGCATCACGTGCAGCACCGCGTCATCCTTGAACCTTTTCCAGACGAATTCTTCGTCGCAGAGGTGGTAAACACCTTGGGGGTCCAACCACATGTTGCCCGTTTGCTGCAAGCGGTCTTGTCGGAAGTTGACTCTCAGGTGGGGCAGGGTATAGCCGCAGGCCGTTCGATGGCCGAAGCGGATTGCGCGCCACGAGTCGAGGTTGCGAAAGTGATCGTCATCCCAGATATTGAGTATGATGTATTCAGCCGGGTTTTCCTTTTCGACCTTGAGCATACGCTGGTAGGCCTGATAGACGCTGTAGCCGCCGACACCGTAGTTGCGGATGGGCTCGGCGATGTGTGCGGCGAGGTATTCCTGCCATGTTTCGCCGTCGCTGACCTGGTCGCAGTGTGTGAAGCTGTTGCCGTAGGTGTGGATGCGAGAGGGTCTGTCGGGGAAGTTGACAACCTTGCGGGCGCCGTCGGCTTCGTAGCTGTAGAAGCCTTTTGAGCCGTTCACGCTTCGGGTCCGGACTGAATCGCACAGGACCCATCCGAGTTTCCAATCGAATGTCCAGCCATCGTTGCGGCTGAGCTTTTCGGGGCCCTGCTCGCGGCGGATGAAATTCTCGACCTGCTGACGGGTGGGCATAATCCTGCGGAGGTAGTCTCTGACCCGCGAGGTGTCTATGTCGTCCGGAAGCACGCTGTTTGCTTTGGCGGTTGGGAGCGTTGTAACGGCCGTGGCGGCGGCCAGCTTTAGAAAGTCGCGCCTTTGCATCTGGAAATCTCCTGTTCAAAAGCCTCTTACGTATTGTGGGTACACTGGTAGTTTCTATTTGGAAGACGGCGTATATTGTATCTTGCCCGGCAAGTTTTTCCAACCTTGTTTTGCAAAGGTCGCTGCGGCACCTGCGATAGCGGGGGTGACTACCTTGCTCTTGACTGCTATGGGTGCGAAGATACAATGTGGGTTGTTGTGCAGGATATATTGAGTTTGACGGACGAATCTTAGTTGCTCGTAAGGTTGGACGGGCAGATTGGGAGGACAGAGTATGGATCGGCGTTCATTTCTCAAAGTTGTCGGCGTTGCCGGCGCCTCATCGATTTTGGGGTGTTCGACTGATCTGGAGCAAAGCCGCTCGACTGCGCTCGGGCCGGGGCGGGGTGTATCTCTTGCCGGGCGTGGTGTTGGCGATGCGGGCAACGATCGCATTGCCATCGATCGTGAGATGCTGCGGAGCAGGAATCAGAACCGCTCGACGGTGATATGTCAGAACGGAATTGTCTGCACGAGCCAGCCTTTGGCCAGTATAGCGGGCGTTGATATTTTGAAGGGCGGGGGCAACGCTATCGACGCCGCCGTCTGCGCCAACGCGATGCTCAGTGTCGTTGAGCCGATGAGCTGCGGGCCGGGCGGCGATTTGTTTGCCATTGTCTGGATCGAAAAGGAGAAAAGGCTCTACGGTCTTAATGCAAGCGGACGAGCGCCTTATGATTGGAGCCTCAAGGAGGCCGCGGCGCTCGGACTTAAAGATATACCGACGTATGGGCCTTTGTCCTGGAGTGTTCCGGGCTGTGTGAGCGGGTGGGCGGCATTGCTCAAGAAGATGGGCAAGCTCAAGTTTTCGCGGGTCCTCGAGGCGCCTATTCATTACGCTCGCGAGGGATTTGCGGTGACGCCGATTATTGCCGGGTACTGGAGGAGCGTTAATGCGGAGCGATTCCCGACTTTGGGCAGGACCTTTGCGCCAGAGGGCCGAGTACCGCGTTTCGGTGACGTCTTCAAGAATCCGGATATGGCCCGTTTCTTCGAGATAATCGCCAGGGGCGGCGAGAAGGCCTTCTATCGGGGCGAAATCGCCGAAAGGATCGTTAAGTTCTCCAAGGCCAACGGCGGCCGGTTCGAGATGCGTGACTTTCGGGAGCACACGGCCGACTGGATTGACCCGGTCAGTGCGAATTATCGCGGCTACGATGTCTGGGAGCTTCCTCCGAACGGCCAGGGGATCGCGGCGCTGCAGATACTGAATATGTTGGAGAATTTTGACATTGGTTCGTTGGGGCCGAACTCGGCCGAGCATCTGCATTTGTTTATCGAGGCGAAGAAGCTCGCTTTCGAGGACCGGGCCATCTATTACGCGGATATGGACTTTGCCGATGTCCCGCTCAAGCGGCTTATCTCTAAGGAGTACGCCAAAGAGCGGGCGAAATTGATTGACCCGGAGCGTGCGGCGCAGCAGGTTGCGCCGGGAAGGCTGTCGGGGCCTTCGGATACCATCTATCTGACTGCTGCGGATGGGCAGGGGAATATGGTCTCGCTGATCCAGAGCACGTATTACGGCTTCGGCTCGCAAATGGTGCCGGACGGTCTTGGCTTTGCATTGCAGAATCGGGGGCGGATGTTCTCGCTTAATCCGGACGACCTTAACAAGTTGGAGCCGCACAAGCGGCCTTTCCATACGATTATCCCCGGGTTTATGACGCGCGGAGGCAGGCCGGTCTTTTCGTTCGGAGTAATGGGCGGGGATTTTCAGCCGCAGGGACATTCTCAGGTTCTGATGAATATAATCGATTTCGGGTTCTCGCCGCAGCAGGCGGGGGAGCAGCCGCGGGTGGCGCATTTTGAGAGCTCGACGCCTATGGGGAGCAAGATGGCCGGCGGGGGCAGCGTGGGCTTCGAGCGGCATATTCCGGATGACGTCAAGCGCAAGCTGGCGGATATGGGGCATAAGGTCAGGTCCGGGGCCGGGGCGTTCGGGGGGTATCAGGGGATATGGGCCAAGTCGAATCCGCTGCGCTACTTCGGCGGCTCGGACCCGCGCAAAGACGGCTGCGCGATCGGTTATTGAAGGGCTGCGATCGATAGAAGTGCGGCGGCGAGAGTGCGGGTAAGAAGACAGAAGACAGGAGAGAGAAGACAGGAGACGGAAGACAGAAGACCCGGCTTCGCCGGGCGGGGGGATTGGGTTTGTTCCGTCGCGGGGGGTGGGCAATTGGGAGGGGTGGGGACTTTGGTGAAGGGAAAATTGGGTTTGAATTGGGTTCGTTTTGGGTTCGTTTTTTTGAGGGGCCCGGGGTGGTTTGTTCTCGTAAACCTTTGTGGCAAAGAAGGTTGGGTTAGTTTTGTCCATTATGAGAATTGGGTTTGTTTGGGTTTGCATTGGGTTTGTATTGGGTTTGTT
>JAGMDR010000053.1 GCA_023128595.1 Planctomycetota bacterium
AATTCATACCCCCTGAACGGTTACCCGCACGCAGATTTGGGCCCGTTGAGGCGCATAAAAAAGGCTGGAACCATTGTGGACTCCAGCCTTCGTGAGACAGCGTTGCAATTAATAATATATACTGCAAAGCTATGATTTACTCACTATCTCACCAACCAAGATATATGAGAAGAAAAGAGCTTATAACTACAATCATAATTATAAGCGCGGGGAGAACCTTTTGCAAGCTTTTTTTCAAAAATTTTTCGATTTTTTCAAAGTTTTTTTGTTTTCTGCTAATTTTGCTGTTTTTTGGCCCTCCAGGGCCGATTCCGGGCCATACGATTTCCGGCCCAAAATTCGCCCTATCGGGTGGCCAAACCAACATTCAACTCCGGTTTGTGAATATTGCTCGCCCGATCAACCGCCTGCCGGCGCAACGCAGTAGATGTAAGTAAGACCCTCTTCACCTGTGTTCCTGACGTCGTGGACCGTCTGTGGAGGTATGTAGCAGACCTTCCCTCGCCCGACCTCGAAGCAGTCTTCTTCACCAATCAGCAATTCCCCCTGGCCTGTCAGGAAAACAAGGATTTCCTCGTGCCCCTTCGTGCTGTGCCGGCCACACGCCTTGCCGGGCGACAAATACACCCTGCCCGAGCGCATCCCCACGGTCTGCGGCTCACCTTCTAAAATTCGCTGATACTCCGGGCTGTCGTTCAATTCCACAACAAGGACCCTTGCTGCCGATGCCATAGGCTCTCCTTAAAATCTACCACTGTTCTTCAGATCAGAGTATTTAAGGATTTCGCCCGTTTCTGTCAATTATTTTTTTGACTCGATAGCACATATTCAGTATTCTTACGCGCGAGCACAAAGGACCTTTTAGGTACAAAATGCTCCAAGCAAACAGAAAAGACAGAAGTCCAACCAAAAAAGCAATGGGACGGTCCTTGTTATGCACATGGCTAATGAATTGTTGTCGGTTCCGGTTGCCGCAGGGACGCTCGCAATAGCGGCCGCCGGCTTGGGCTTTATCTGCAGGAAGGTCAGGCAGGTTATCACCGCCGACAAACTTGCCCTGATGGGCATCCTGGGCGCATTTGTCTTTGCCGGCCAGATGGTTAACTTCCAGCTTCCGGCGATGCCCGGTACAAGCGGACACATGGTCGGAGCCGTGTTGCTGGCAATCGTATTGGGCCCGCACCTGGCCGCAATAGTCATCTCCTCGGTGGTGATCGTGCAGTGTCTTATTTTCCAGGATGGGGGCCTTCTGGCACTGGGCTGCAACATTATCAATATGGCCTTAGTGCCCGCTTATGCCGGCTACTTCCTCTATAGGATTGTTACAGCCGGATCCGCCTCCAGTCTGCGGGTACATATCGGGGCAATGATCGCTTGCGTCGTTGCCGTTGAGGCCGGTGCGATTCTCGTTCCGGTCCAGGCGGCATTGGCCGGCGTGTTGGTTGTTCCATTCTCAACTTTTCTGATAACGATGATCGGCGTTCATTTCCTGGTCGGGCTTGTCGAGGGCCTCATTACCGTGGCGGTATTGGGCTATCTACAGCAGGTCAGAAGCGATCTGGTTTTGCACTCGTTGCCGGGTAAGGTCAGATTAAGCAAAAGCGCGGTCTTGGCAACGCTGGTCGTCTTTACTATTATCATCGGCGCCGGAGTTTCTTTGCTTGCTTCCGGTCTTCCTGATGGGCTGGAATGGAGCTATGCCGAGCGACCGGATGAGCCGGATTTTGAACCAGCCGTCTCCAACGACGACTCGAGAATTGCCGCCGTAGATGATTTCCAGTCAAGGTATTCCGTAATGCCCGATTATTCGGTTAGGGCATCAAAACTCGGCCAAGTCGCCGAGCAACAGGCCGGCTCTTCGCCCGGCTGGACCAGCTTCGCCGGTGTGATGGGATCAGTAATTACAATGGCGGCCATCTGGTTGACGGCGTGGATATTGAGAAAAAGGCAGTCACCAACCGCGTGATTTGCTACAATACCGTATAATAGCAGTTGGATGCCCGCAGTACCGGCCTCGAAGGTCCTGCGGGTTTTGGTTTGTTGACTTTAGGCCGACTTACAAAATGCACCACGCACATATAGACAAATTTGCCTATCAGGATTCGCCCGTACACAGGCTCGACAGCAGGGTGAAGTTCATAGTCGTGCTTGTCTTTACAGCCATGGTTGTCTCTTTGCCGCGGACTTCAGTTAGCATCCTGGCTTGTTATGCTGTTGGGCCGTTTGCGCTTCTGGTATGGGCCAAAATTCCGCTGCGTTTTGCCTTCAAACAGATCCTGCTCGTCAGCCCATTTGTATTGGTCCTCGCACTGAGTTGTCCGCTGTATGACAGAACGCCCGCCACCGTGGCGTTTGGCCCGTTTTCCTGGCGGTTAACTCTCGGCTGGATGCGATGTTTTACGATTCTTGGAAAGTTTACCGTCACAATGTCGGCTCTTATAGCCCTTGTCTCTACGACTCGCTTTAATGATCTACTCGCGGGCCTGCAACGCCTTGGCCTGCCAAAAGTACTGGTCATCCAGCTTGGCTTTCTATACCGCTACATATTTGTTCTCATTGACAGGGCCCATCACATATTGCAAGCCAGACAAGGCAGAAAACTGCGAAGTCTCGGGTTTAAGGCGGAACTCAGAATCGCAGCCGCTATGCTCGGGTCCCTGTTCGTTCGCAGCATCGATACCGCCGAGCATATCAATATTGCCATGCAGGCACGGGCGTTTGACGGAAAATGGCGGACACTTTCGAGGCTGCAGATTCGCGCTGCAGACTATATCTTTGCACTGGCCGCTGCGCTCTTTATGGCGGGACTCTACCTTCTTGTAAAACCGGTTTTACAGTAAATACTATGGCAAAAGCAATTGAGATTGAGAATTTTTCATACGCATATCCGGATGGCACAGTTGCTCTGGACAAAATAAACCTATCCCTCGAACATGGCCGGAAACTCGCTCTGATAGGTCCCAACGGCGCGGGAAAATCCACATTGCTGCTCGCGATGGCAGGTTTTGTAAAAGGAACCGGAAGAGTGGTTGTCGATGGCTTGGAAATCAACAGGAAAAATCTAAAAAAAATCCGCGCTCGCCTCTGCTCTTGCCTGGAGAACCCCGACGACCAGTTATTTATGCCGACTTTGTTCGACGATATCGCATTCGGGCCGCTCAATATGGGCCTGACGCCCGAAGAGGTAAAGGCGCGTGTTGGCGATGCGCTGCAGACTGTCGGTCTGACGGAGATGGTTGACAAGGCCCCTCATCATCTCTCAGCCGGGCAGAAACGAGCCGCCGCAATAGCGACCGTACTCTCTATGGCGCCAAAAATAATTACGCTCGATGAACCGGACGGCAGCTTGGACCCCAGAAACCGCAACAATCTCCTAAAGTTGCTCGCGAGTTTGCCTCAGACGCTGATAATAGCGACTTGTAATATGAATTTCGCCGCCGCACTTGCCGATAGAGCTGTCTTGGTTGACAAGGGGCGCATTATCGCCGATGGTGACGCCAAAGAAATAATGTCCGATTCAAAACTGATGACCGAACACGGCCTGGAAGTGCCAGGCACAATAAGGTGAGTTCCAATTGCCAATTGATGATATTCGGTCTGATTACCTACTCGGCTCCAGCGGTTTGATACGT
Source organism: Planctomycetota bacterium (assembly GCA_023128595.1). Taxonomy (GTDB): domain Bacteria; phylum Planctomycetota; class Phycisphaerae; order Sedimentisphaerales; family Anaerobacaceae; genus DAOVRL01. The sequence goes on from JAGMDR010000053.1 coordinate 3,633, forward strand.
CACAGTCGGTGCAATGACATCCTTTCAGGGCCGGCGATTGCGTTACAAGGCTGTGAGCGTCGATTCGGATTCGGGAGATTCGGCGGTGGGAATTTGTTTTTTCTTGACATTCCCATAGCCGGTCTGTATTTGTCCAATTCTAAATTTTATCGGCCAAATCGCCGATAACTACCGATACACGTACCAGGAACGAATAAACCCGGGCGAAACCCCGCGGCAGACTATAACAGGTGAGTGTTGTTTATGGCAAAATCGGGTCCGTCAAACGGTAAATCTCTGGTGATTGTGGAATCGCCGGCCAAGGCCAAGACTATAAACAGGTACCTTGGCTCGGGGTACGAGGTCAAGGCCTCGATGGGGCACGTCCGTGATTTGCCCTCAAAAGGCCTGAACGTTGATATAGAAAACGACTTTGAGCCGACCTACGACATAATGCCCGGCAGGAAACGCACGGTAACGTCGCTAAAGGCCGCTGCAAGAAAATGCGACAAGCTCTACCTGGCCACCGACCTTGACCGTGAAGGCGAGGCAATCGCCTGGCATTTGGCACAAGTGCTTGGTGTGCCGGAAAAGAGGACCTTCCGCGTGATATTCAACGCCATAACGCATTCAACTATAAAACGGGCCTTTGCCGAGCCGGGCAAGCTCGATATGGCCAAGGTTATGGCCCAGCAGGCCCGGCGAATCCTCGATAGAATTGTCGGCTATCAAATAAGCCCGCTGCTTTGGAAGAAGATAGCGTGGGGTCTTTCTGCCGGCCGGGTCCAGTCGGTTGCAGTCAAAATTATCGTCGAAAGAGAAAGGGAAATTCGCGCGTTCGAGCCGGTCGAATACTGGTTCATCCCGGCGGTATTCACCACCGACGTCGGCGCCGGTTATCATCAGCAGTGGCTCGATTTTATACAGCCGAAAACCGAAAAGAAAGAAAAGTCCCCGCAAAGCCGCGGACTACATATAAAGGCTGGTGACAAGACTGAAGATGGTAAAGGTCCTACCGTCGCAGCACAAAACAAATGGCTGCTGGAACGTAACGCCTTTAAGGCGCAGCTTGCGAAGGTCGGCGATGAGAAGTTTGAGGCATCGAATAAACAGGAGGCTGAGCGCATATTCGGTGCGCTAAAAGGTGCACAGTTTAAGATTGCCGATATAGAAACCAAAGAATCCCTTTCCTGGCCTTCGGCCCCTTTTATAACTTCCACATTGCAGGAGACCGCCGCAAATCGGTTGAGCTTTGGGACAAAAAGAACTGACCGAGTAGCTCAGCAGTTATATGAAGGTATCGATATAGGTTCTATGGGTCGTCTGGGCCTTATCACGTATATGAGGACGGACAGTAGCCACCTCTCGCCCGAAGCTATAAAAGAGGCGCGCGATTATATAACCAGGCATATTGGCCCCAATTATTTGCCCGAAAAACCCAGGACTTATGCCCCCAAAAAAACTGCTCAGCAGGCACACGAAGCCATTCGCCCAACGGACATTGACCTTACGCCGGCCGACATAAAGCCGTTTCTCACCGGTGAGCAATTCAGACTTTATGACCTCATCTGGCGGCGTTTTACAGCCTCCCAGATGAAACCGGCCAGATGGGACGTGACGAATTTACAGATAGCGGCCGAGACGTCACTGGGCAGATGTTTGTATAAAGCTACGGGGCGAGTACTGGTCTTCGACGGATTTACGAGGATCTGGTCGATTAGGTCAAACGGACAGCAGTTGCCCCCAACGAAGGTTGGACAGAAGCTGGGGGCAGTCGACATCAGGGCCGAGCAGCATTTTACCAAGCCGCCGGCCCGATACACCGAAGGCTCGCTCGTAAAGGCCCTGGAAAAGGAGGGGATCGGCCGACCGAGCACCTACGCCGCGATAATTAGCACCATACAGGATAGAAAGTATGTCGAGCGAAAGGAAAAGAAGTTCTTTGCCACCGACCTGGGCGAGATAGTTACCGATAAGCTCAACGAGTACTTCCCCAAGATTATGGACATCGCCTTTACGCGCTATATAGAAGAGCAGCTCGACAAGATCGAAGAACATCACCTGGACTGGCTCGGCGTCTTGAGAGATTTTTATGGGCCGTTCAAACAGAGGCTCGAGACGGCGCAGGCCCAAATGAAACATGCCAAAGCGGAGATGGCTCCCAGCGAATATGAATGTCCGCAGTGCAGTGAGCCGCTTGTTTACAGATTCGGCAAGAATGGAAAGTTCCTGAGCTGCTCTACGTACCCAAAGTGCACGTTTGCGTGCCAATGTGACAAGGAAGGCAAAATGGTTGAAGAGAAAGTTAGCGAGCATAAATGTCCGGTTTGCGGTAAGCCTATGATCGAAAGAAACGGGCGATTCGGGCCGTTCCTGGGATGCAGCGACTATCCGAACTGCAAGACGACCCTCAAAATAGACAAGGATGGCAACGTCCTGCCGCCAAAGCCCCCGCCGGAGCCTACCGGAATAAAATGCCACAAGTGCAAAGATGGTGAGCTGGTGGTCCGGCAAAGCAAGAAAGGGCCGTTCTTGGGCTGCGCCAGGTTCCCAAAGTGCAAGACCATTGTCAGCATCAAGCAGCTCGACCATCTAAAAGAGCTTCAGTCGGCAGGGCAGTGGCCGCCCGAAACACCCGAAGAGGCCGACAAGCTCCTCGGAAGAAAAAAGGCATAAAAGGCCGGGAAAACCACAAAGGTCACGCAATAATCTATCGGTTTGCCGAACAGATTTTGAACGTCGAATCCCGGATTGACAGGAAGGTGGTCGAATATGGGCAAATGCCGTTACACACGTCGTGATCTCTTAGGCAGCGCCGGTGCCGGCGCGGCGTCCCTGATGGCAGCGAGCTGGCTGTCTTCGTGCAGGCTCAACAACGCCGAGAAAACGCAGCAGCTCAAAGCCGACAACAAGAAGAAAACGCACATAATTACCCTGAGCTTTGATGACGGCTTTAAGAAATCGAGCGTCCGGACGGCAGAGATTTATGAGAAATACAACCTCTCGGCCTGCATTAACGTTATCGCCACGGCTCACCTCAAGACGTTCAGTCCTCCGGGCGAGTATATAGCAGGTAGCAACAGGGGCGACTTCGGCCTGTGGAATGAATTGAAGCGGAGAGGCCACGAGATTATGCCTCACGGGTACAAGCACGCCAACAAGGCCCGGCTGCCGCTTGGCCAAGCAAAGGACCTTATCCTGCGCTGTCTCGACTACTTCTCCAAAGAGCTAAAAGGCTTCGAGCCGAAAGAGGCCGTCTTCAATTTCCCGTACAACTCCTCGACACCTGAACTGGAGAGCTGGCTGCCTACCCACGTCAGGGCGTTTAGAACAGGCGGCGGCGCGATAAACCCATTGCCCCACAAAGGACAGGTCAAGCTCACGTGCACAAGCTTCGGGCCGGGAAATTGCGAGCGGGATATCGAAGCCAAAATCGCAGAATTGCTGCAGCGAGATTCAGGCTGGCTCATTTACAATACTCATGGCCTGGACGGCGAAGGATGGGGGCCAATGAAATCCAGCTTCTTGGACAAATTGCTGGAGCGGTTGACGGCTATCGAGTCGGTAGGAGTAATGCCGGCCGGCAAAGCACTATCGCAGTTGACCTTCGCCTGAAAACAGGCGGTGCGCAGAGCGGTCAGGCCGAGCGAGCGCGTGTGCCTAATTCTTCTGGCACACTATAAGTCTCTTTCTGACAAAAGATTGAACGATACGTCATTGCGAAAGAGCCGTAGGCGACTGCGGCAATCTCAAACCACTCGAAAGCCGGAGATTGCCACGGCCCCAACGGGGCCTCGCAATGACCGTAGCAAGTGCATCACGCCTTATGGATCACGATTGACAGGCGCCCAAATCACTTGCCGGAAAATCCGGCCGCACCCCAGCCGAGAAAGGTTGGCGAAACGTGCAATTTCACCTTTACAAAAGCGCTTCCGACCGAGTATAATTAGTGTATCTCGGGCTGACAAACGGGAATTGCCGTATTTGAAACGAATTTCTGTGAGAATCGAGGCAAAATGGCTAAACAGAAGCGAATTGAGACCCAGCCGCTCGAAATAGTCGAGCCGATTGGAAAACGCGTCCTGATTCGCAAGGACGAGGACAAAAAGCAGACCAGGGGCGGCATCCAACTGCCCGACAATATAGAAATCCCCACGATAACCGGCCGAATCGTAACCATCTCAGCCGAGGTCGGAAACTGCGAAGATATTCCGCTGCGGCAATACGACAAAGTCCTGTTCAATCCCAAGGGCGCAATACCGGTCGATTTCGAGGGTGATAATCGCCTGTTCGTTGTAGAGATCGAAAACGTTGTGGCGGTCTTTCGCAAATCATAAACCCATCCGCGCGACACACACCTGAGATAGCTGCTGCAATCCGAGAGAGGGAATTTGCTTCATCCGGTTAATGAGTACGTGGCCGTTGCAGGTCAGGGCCTTGGA
>JAGMDR010000530.1 GCA_023128595.1 Planctomycetota bacterium
CGTTTTAACCCTGTGAACGGTTACGCCGATTTTTTAGCCAAAATGGGATTCGTGTGACTCTTCAACTGCTTGGTAACGCGTCTTCTTGACTGGAGTCGTGATTTTCAGACTTCACAGATTTGCCAGAAGATGCTTCTGGCCTGCTTAAGAATTGAAATTGAACGTCATTTGTCATAATATTAGATGTCGACGTGTACAGTAGCACCGTTTGTGAAGTCAAATGGAGAATGTTAGTTCATAGGAGTCTCACGACATGAACCCACACAAGATCATCCCAACCGTCTGTTTTGTACTTACACTGGCAACCGTCACCGCCGCTGTCCCTGCCCTCGAACGGCAATCAGCGAGCCAGATCCTGGCCGCTACCGGTGTCAAGGGTGGCCTCATCGTCCATGTCGGTTGCGGCGATGGCAGACTGACAGCGGCACTGCGAGCCAACGATAGCTACGTAGTCCATGGTCTTGACGGTGACGAAAGTAACATCACCGCGGCCCGCAAGCACATCAAGGCACTCGGGCAATACGGCAACGTGTTCGTGGAGCAATGGTCCGGCGACCGACTGCCCCACATCGACAACTCGGTCAACCTTATCGTCTCCGAGGACGTCGGCAGTGTGTCGCATGCCGAGATCATGCGCGTCTTGGCGCCCAAGGGCGTAGCCTACGTCAAGTCGAAGGGGCGCTGGACAAAGGTCGAGAAGTCTTGGCCAAACCAGATCGATGAGTGGACGCACTATCTGCACGACCCCGGCAATAACGCCGTCGCCCAGGATAGCATCATCGAGCCGCCCAACCGGTATCAGTGGGTGTCAGGGCCGCGTTATTCGCGGCAGCATGACCACATGTCGAGCGTAAGCGCAGTCGTGTCGGCGAACGGCCGCCTCTTCTACATCTTCGATGAAGCGCCCCGGGCATCCATTCTCATCCCACCAAAGTGGGGACTGATCGCGCGCGATGCGTTCAATGGCAAGATGCTTTGGCAGCGGAAGATCGAACTCTGGCATCCGCACCTGTGGCGGCTCAAGAGCGGTCCACAGCTACTGGCTCGCCGGTTGGTGGCGGTGGGCGACCAGGTCTATGTTACCTTGGGCATCGATGCGCCGCTGTCGCTGCTGGACGCGGCCACGGGCGAGACGATCCGCGCGTACGACGGTACGAAGGCGACCGAGGAGATCCTGTGCTCCGATGGTGTACTGATCCTGTCAGTCGCTGCAGAAGGTCAGCCTCTGCGGAGTGATCCGAAAAAGCGCTACGCGACGCTGACCGAGATGAACAAGCACGTCACGGACCCGCTGTGGACGCAGGCACCACGAACGATCATGGCGGTTGACGCGGACTCGGGCCGCGTGCTCTGGAAGAAGCCGTCGGAACTGGTCTCGCTGTCCTTGGCAGCCGACAGCCAACGCGTCCTCTTCCATGACGGCGCGAGAATCCAGTGCCTCGACCGGCGCACCGGAGACCCGCTGTGGGCATCGGAGCCACTGCCCAAGAAAAACGGCATGCGAAGCTCCGGCGGCGCCACGTTGGTCGTGTATGAGGACGTGGTTCTGTACAGCGGACAAACCAACATCGAGAAACCGAGGCAGCGCAGCACGACCATGTTCGCCCTGTCGGTAGAGGACGGGAAACCGCTGTGGCAGGCGCCGCACCATCCGTGTGGACACATGGGCACACCCGATGACATCCTTGTTGCGGGTGGACTGGTGTGGAATGGCGCCGTTGCTCAGGGCTCAGACTCGGGCACCATGACTGGCCGTGACCTGCACACCGGCGAAGTCAAGAGCGAGTTCACGCCCGATGTGAAGACCCATTGGTTCCACCACCGCTGCTACCGAGCCAAAGCGACCGACAAGTACCTACTTTTCTCGCGCACCGGAATCGAGTTCATCGACCACGCCGCAGAGCACTGGATTTGCCACCACTGGGTCCGCGGTGCCTGCCATTATGGCATCATGCCGTGCAACGGCCTGATCTACGCACCGCAGCACCCGTGCGCATGTTACATCGAGGCCAAGCTCTATGGTTTCACGGCGTTGGCGCCACCCTCACCGACGACGCGGGTCCGCCGCGATGTACCAGACGCCGAGCGCCTCATACGCGGTCCCGCGTACGATCTAAGTCTCCGATCTGCAGCCCCCAGTCTGAAATCCGGTGAGTGGCCTACGTTCCGGCACGACCCCGGCCGCAGCGGGGCAGTGAAGACAACGGTCCGGCCGACCGGCCTCAAACGCACATGGCGCACGAAGCTTAGTGGTGGGCTCTCCGCACCGGTCGTAGCCGGCGGCAAGCTGTTCGTCGCTTCTATTGACACTCATGACGTCCACGCGCTCGATACCGCCACGGGCAAGCATGTCTGGAGTTTCACGACCGGCGGTCGTGTGGACTCGCCGCCGACGATCTGGCAGGGCCGTGCCCTGTTCGGGTCTGCCGATGGCCACGTCTACTGCCTGAACGCAAGCAACGGCAAGCTGCTTTGGCGGTATCGCGCCGCGCCGGAAGACCGGCGGATGATGGCCTTCGATCAGGTCGAATCGGTCTGGCCGGTGCACGGCAACGTGCTGGTGCAGAACGACGTGTTCTACTGCGTCGCCGGTCGCTCTATGTTCCTCGACGGCGGGCTGCGGCTGCTACGGCTGGACCCGAAGACCGGACGCAAACTTTCCGAGACAATCCTCGATGACAAGGACCCCGAAACGGGGCAGAACCTCCAGGTTCACATCCAGGGACTCAACATGCCTGTGGCGCTGCCCGATATCTTGTCGAGCGATGGCAGGTATGTTTACATGCGGTCGCTGCCGTTCGACCTCGAAGGCAAACGCAAGTTCGTCACCTACGTACCGGTCAAGGAGCAGCAGGGTGACGACCTGCACCTCTTCTGCCCCACAGGCTTCCTCGACGATTCTCTATGGCACCGGACTTACTGGGGCTACGGCCGCGCCTGGGCGTCGGGCGCTGGCGGCTACCACCAGGCGGGGCGGGTGATTCCCGCGGGTCGGCCGCTCGTGTTTGATAGCGATAGGGTGTACGGCTACGGTCGACTCTGGCAGTATTACCGCTGGACGACACCGCTCGAGTTCCATCTGTTCGCTGCGAAGAAGCAGCCGGAGATTGTCAATGCCGGAAGCGAGCGAAAGGCGGTCAGGAAGGGCGGCAAGCGAGTAGGTTCGCGGACGCGGCCGTTCACGCGATTCGTCCCAGACTGGTCCGATGACATTTCGGTACAGGTCAACTCCATGGTGTTGACGGACAACGTGGTCTTCGCCGCCGGCCCGCCCGATGTGGAAGACGAAGAGGAATCCGTCAAGACACTACTCGAGGCCGAGACACAGAAGAAGCTTGCTGAGCAATCGGCCGCCTTCGAGGGCAAACGCGGCGCGCTACTGGTGGCCGTGTCTCGAGACGATGGAGAGAAGCTGGCGGCCTATGGTCTTGACTTTGTCCCGCGGTTTGACGGTCTTATCGCAGCCAATGGACGGCTCTACGTTTCGACCCTTGGTGGGGAGGTGCTCTGCCTTAGCGGCGCCCAAGGTCAGCCACTCCCAACAGCCGAAGATATCGTCGTGGCCGCGCGCGAATAGGAGCCGCAGGGATCGCCTGGTACCTCTTGAAACACTATTCGGCGGGTGCGTGACTAGTACTCCGTCAATATTGATTTTATGGTTCAGAACCCGCCACAGGCGGACTAAATATTTAGCCCCACGTTTCACGTGGGGTTCGTACCCACAACTTCGAATTTGACACACTACTAGGTTTGTCTTAGAGAGTGGCGGTATTACCTTTGTTTGCGCCGTAGGTGCGTATAATGTTCGGGAGCATCGTGGCAAGGCAGTGTACTACTGCTGTGTCAACGGCAGCGGTGAGGCCAGGCAGTTCGTGACCCGATAGCTGGATGACATTCTGGGTTTTTGATGCCTTTGGCTTGCTCAAGTCCGCTCTTGTCTATTGCCTCTGAGGTGTCTTTTCTCGAACTGCTGTAGCCCAGTTTGATGAACAGATTGATATGCTTGTTCCTGTCCCGGTTAGGAGAAGCCCTGACCTGATGACGAAGGCTCTCCAGCATTAAACATAGTCAGGCTATTTTGTGAGCATATCAACCATCAGATTCCAGAAGCGTTCCTCGTCAATGGTGAAAAGAATACGGGCCTTTTGGGTACCTGCGGGCCCTCGTTTGCTATAAGCGAGACTTCGACCGTAATCCAGACCATAATCTGAATTGACATCGACCCATCGAGTTTTTTCTTCAGTAATTAGCGTAGGATCAATGACAACCGCGGCGGCTACAGTATCCCACACCAATCGAGTATAGCTGGGGTCCTTCCTAAACTCCGGTCCGTACTTTTTCCGAAACATCTCTGCAATTGGTGTGTTCACAGCCGTAATGCGAGCAAAAATCTTCTTGTTAAAACGATACTTCTCACAGACGTCTAATCCAACAACGAGTTGATCTGGAAAGGGAGTCCGAACACACATTTTGGCTGCCTCCGGGTCAAACCACCAGTTGAACTCGGCCGCCGGGGTGGTATTGCCCGGAGTATCAAACGCTCCACCCATGTATACAACCCTCTTTACGAGGCCAATTATCTCCGGTGCCATTCGTATGGCAATTGCCAGGTTCGTACATGGACCTATTGGGATAACAGTGACTTCTCCTGGATTGGCCTTGATAGTATCAATCAGAAAGTTTACTGCGTGCTTATCAACAGGTTTTAGTGTTGGTTTGCCTCCAAATTCGGTGCGATACACATCAAGATACGACGCCGGTTCAACCCTTCTAAAACAGCCGATATAGCTTGATCGATAACCAAACATCGTTCGCTCGACTTCCATGGTCTCATAACGTCCCGCTCGAAGCGGATAACGTACTCCCAAGGCTACTGGAATGTCCGGTCGATTCATCACCTCAAGTTGACGAAGAGCATATGCTGTTCCCTCTGCGACCCAGGTGTTTCCGGAGACTATCGTCACACCGAGCAACTCTACATCCGGATGGTTGGCGAGCATCATTATCGCCACACCATCGTCATACAAGATAACCATATCGCTATCGACAATGACCTTCTCTTTGGCTTCTGCGGAGGAATTAAGCGCCACAAGCAGCAGTGCTATTGCAGCAAGCACGATATGGAATCGTTTCATGGCCAGCACGGACTCACTCCTTCTCTTATCTATACCGAATCCAAGAGGTTCAGGGATATACATGAATATTTCCAATGAGAAGAATGCTTAAAAGCAATCACGATTAACCTTGTCAGTTGGACTTCTCTGTATCATCTTTGCCTACCGTTTTCCTTCTTGGCTTGCGGACCTGCCGTTTAAATTCCATGGTGCCCCATGGCTCATCAGCAAGCTCGTTGTCCTGGCCTACACCATATACTGCGACCTTCATGGTCCGGGCATCAACTTTCGAGTACATGATCCCCATCTTCCGTGTATTGCCCTCGGCGTCAACATGCTCGCTTTTCGAAACAAGCTTGTCATCCAATAGTTCCCATGTTGCCTTAGACCTGCCGCCTCTGTTGTCAACGCTCACTTGGGTAGCCTTTTCCTCGCCGGGCACGTAAAAGATCATGCCGCGTGAGGCATACTCTCCCATCTTTAAATCAGCAGTTATAAGATGTCCGTCAAGCTCCCACCTATACACTAACTGGATCTCAGTGCCGTTGTCGGTTGTGGCTGTCCACCTGCCAACTGCCCAGTCAAGCCCATATTCTTTCGCAAGCCCCTGGAGACTTTGCTGAGCCACTGCTGAGCCAGTACAAATAATGAGGAGGGCTGTCACTAAGAGAAGGATTCTTCCTAAGCTTACTTTCGCAGTTTTTTGTTTGTTCATTTTTCTTCTCCTAAAATAAGAGGTTAATGAAATGTAGAATTTTCAACCATGTGTTAAATTTTTTGCAACCGTTCACGGCCTATAAGTTGCGCTTTTGGGGTCATTGCGAGGAGTTTTACGACGAAGCAATCCGAAATGTAACGATTGAGATTGCCACGGCCCGCCAAAGGCGGACCTCGCAATGACATAAGACGGCACATTTGCCCCGTGAACGGTTACAAAAAGTTTAATTTATGCTTGTTTCGGATTGTG
>JAGMDR010000531.1 GCA_023128595.1 Planctomycetota bacterium
ATATCGCCCAGATTGAACGCATATTTCTTCCGCCCCCTTTGGATGCGCGAGAAATCCAGAACGTTTTCTATCAATCGGCTGAGCCGCTCGCTCTCGGCCCGCATATTCTTGTAGTACTCGCTCACCTTGTCCTTCGATTTGACCCAGTTCTTCTCTAACATCTCCGAATACATTCGTATCGAGGTCAATGGCGTCCTCAGCTCATGCGATACCGCCGATATGAAATCGTCCTTTTTCTGCGCCAGCCGAAGCTGCGCCCGCGCATTGTGCCACAGGCTCATCAGCCCCAATGTCACCGCCAGAAGTACCACGATGATGATATTGAAATACCAGTTCCGCAGCTCGCTTATCTTTCTCGCAATCCAGTATGGATCAACCTCGATAAGGTTCAATATCAGCTCGCCGAACCCAAAATCCAGAATCGCCGTGTACGCCGACCCCCCGTTCGGCTCTCGCGCCAGCTCAAAGCTCATACCCTCGCGCATGCAACGCCGCGCCGACTCCTCGACCTCGCCGATCAGCTCCTTTTCATTGAGCTGGAAGCCCTGCACAAAGTGCTTGTCTTCGATCTGCACGTGCCTGAGCATGAAGACCTGCCCGCCGAATATCGATTCGGTGCCGTTCGCATCCGGCACCAGCAGCGACGCAAATGGCTCAATACGCACCTGAACCATATCGCGTGCGTCCTGGCCGGCATCGAGTCTTTGGCCTTGTTGTGTTGCATCCTGCCTGTCGTACAACCAGCCCTCTTGCTGCCTTGGCTGCGGCTCTGTTGGCCTCTGTGTCGCCTCTTCCCTACCGGATATGCCCTCGCTGGGTCGCGCAGGCGCCGATTGTGTTCGCGCCGCAGGTATCTCGGCGGGTGCGTACAAGTCCCCGCCCGGCCCTCCGGCCTGCTGTCTCTGCGCCGCTTTAGGCTTCGATTCAGATCCCTTCAGACTGCTGGACACATCTGTCATCGACCGTTCCGGCGCAGCTTCTGTTTGCGAGGTCGTGGTCTCCTGTCCGACACCCGGCCCTCCGCCCCTCGGCATTTGCGACGCTTCCGTTTCTTCCCTTGCTGCTTCTTGACCGGCGTGCGCCCTCTCGTATCGACCTTCTCCCGCTGCCAGCGCTGCCTTCTCGGTGGACAAAGCTTGCTCTGAACTTCTCTGTTCCTCCGGTTTCTTCTCTGCCTGCTTCCGGCTTGTTAATCCTTCCGCCTCTTTCTTCTCCTGGATTTCGATATCCTGAGCAAGCTCGCGCAATGCCGCATCGTCCTTGGCCTGTCTCTCCAAGAAGTCCGCACCGTAATTATTATAACCGGAACTCTCGATTCTCCGGGTGGCTCTGTCCCATTGAACCGCCCTTGATTGTACGGCCTGTGCCGATTCGTCCGATTCCGCCCGCATATTCAGCATGGCCACTTGGGAAGCATCCTGTGGCTGCACACCTGCCGTGTTGTCTATGAATTCCTGCTTAACATTGGCGCGACTCCGGCTGAAAACCTGAGCCTCCTGATCCACATTCTGAAAACTATTTATGGGATAGTTCTTCCCTCGCAATTGCGCCAATACCTTACTCTTACTGTCCTGCTTCCGCCCCCTCTCGCTCTGCACCGCCTTTGCCAGCTTCTGCACCACCTCCTCCGCCAACACGGCATTTGTTTTGTCGGCAAATTCCAGCAGGTAAAGCGACCCTGCCTTGTCCTGACTAAGTGCCGGCAGCAGGTTCAACTCTACATTCTTCCTATTGAATTGCACTTTAGCATAGAGCTCACTGTCCTCATCGGTAGCTTGCATGGCGAGCAGGCTGTCGTTCGGCGTGATGATACTCCCATCCGGCTCAATTTGAAACTGCCCGTAAGCAAGACCGTGTTCCAGTTTCCCGGCTAATGGCGAACGCAGCACCGGCATCTGCTGCTGCGCCCCTATCACATTGTCCGGCACATAGTAATACTGGTAATCGGTATAGGCACGCCCCTCCTCTTTCTCCACAAACTCGTCGAGCTTGCGATTGACGTCCTGCCTGATCTGCTCGGCGACATCTGCGAAGTCGCCACGTCGCGCACCCTCCATACCCTGTGCCCACATCTGCACCGAGTGATACCCCAGCCACACAAGCCCGCAAAGCGCCGCAATAATTATCACCGATAATATGATTAGCCGTTTGTACATCTAAGCTCAAGTCTCATATTTGTACCCGGCGCCGCGCACGGTCTTGATAATCTGCGGCTCGCCGGAATTCATCTCGATCTTACCCCTTAGTTTCGCAATGTGCATATCCATAGTCCGTGTACCCAGCTCCGTCATCGTCTCTTCCCAGACCTCCTTATAAAGTTCCTCCCTGCTGATGACCCGGTTCGGGTTGGCCGCGAAGTACTGTATAATCGCCGCCTCGCGCTTGGTGATCTCTATCTCCTTCCCTTCGCGCCGCACCTTCAGGGCCGGAATATCCACCTCCAGGTCCGCGAACTCGAAACTCTGCCCCACCGCCCGCGCCGGGTCCGTCCGCCGCAGCACGGCATTCATCCGCGCCAGCAGCTCCTCCAGCGAAAACGGCTTGGTGATGTAGTCGTCCGCCCCGATATTCAGGCCGTCCACTTTCTCATTTTCCTGCCCCTTTGCCGTCAGCATAATTATCGGAGTCTGCAAACCGTCCCGACGCCACCTCGTGCAAAGCTGCTCGCCGCTGATCTTCGGCAGCATAAGGTCCAGTAAAATCAGGTCGAATTGCTTCTTCGCCACGATCCGCTCCGCCTCCAGACCGTCAACCGCCTCGGCAACCTTAAAACCGTGAAACTCCAAAAAATCCAGAAGCGCAGTCCGAATCTTCTGTTCGTCTTCAACTACCAATATGGATGCCTTTTGTTTCATAAACACACCTATACCTACCTACTTACATTATACGCCAGATCGCAGCTAAGCATCTGTAAATGTTTTGTAAAAAACCTCACCGGCCATTGTACGAGCGTTTGGATTTGTTAGCAACCGCCGCCGATGCCGATTCCCCCCGGTAATTCACCAAACAGAGCCACGACCGTAATTCACCGTACAGAGCCCCGACCGTAAGGCAGGGGTAATACAAGCTTCCACAGCGCATCAACCGGGTGGCGTCTCTTCATATATTCAGCCTCAAGCGCAGCTTGGGGATGGCTAAGCCGAAAGCACCCTGCTTAATCGCAGAATTGACCGAAACGTAATCTGTCATACTCGCCGGAGCCTATTCGCCGGGCGAGGGCGTAGCTGCCGTCCAGTTGTTCGGGTCGTTGCCGTAGAGCTCGGGCCATATCCTTGTCAGCGAATAACCGCCGGCGTCCGCCTCCACAGGCCACAGGTCCACGCCGCCGGGGCAATCCTGCGGATGTGAGCCGTCGCTGTAATTGACCCTGTCAACGCGGATGTAGTAGCGCGTGCCGGGTGTATCCACATCGCCCGGCTTCGAAAGCTCCACCTTCTCGCCGCCGTTGCTCAACTTACCACTGTAGGGACCAAGTATCGGAACGTCAAACGGCGGAATACCGTACTGAGCCAGATAGGCCGTCATATCCTTCACCACTAACAGGCGCCCGCCCGCAGGTATCACGATACCGCGCACCGCCGGGAAAGTATATTCGATCCCGTCCGTGAATTTCCACGGCTCATCCGCATCGGAATCATACAGCGGCACATCGACAGCCCCGATGTTATGCAGTTCGATATACTCCTGCCTCTGGTCGCTGGATTGTGGGTTGTACATAATCTCGCTGATAACTATCGGCCCGACCTTCGGATAGGCGTTGGGCAGACACGGCGTCGCAGCGCTCATAGCAACGAAGTTATAGTTGCCGGTGCTCCTCTTGAAGTATCTGCCGAACGATAGACCCGCCCACAGGGGACCCGTTGCCGAAGGGCCGAAGTCTTCCACATCGCGGTACCCCGTCAAAATGTCTCCCTCGCCGGAGCTCAGGCACACTTGCTCACCGTTCTCGCTCAAAGCAAAACCAATCAAGCGTCCGGCGTCCGCACCGGCCTCGCCGAAATTCCCATCCTCATAAAAGACCAGATATTCGTTCGCATCTATCTTCGTCCCATCGGCTATTCTGTATTTCTTCAGCACCGAAGTACTGTCACTAAGATACCAGCCCCCAATGTCAATCTCGGCGCCGGTCGTGTTATGCAGCTCAATCCAGTCCGCCGCCTCAGAATGTGCCAGCACCTCGTTAATCACTACAGCCCCCGGATCGGGCAATATCCCGCCGTCGTCCCAGCCGGGCGAGCCGCCAGCGTATGCACTCGAACGCCAGCAATTCTTCTCGTCCCAACTGTCAAGCTCGGCGTTACTCACGTCCCTTATGGTAAGAGAGAAACCTTCCTCGTCGGTAATCTTATACCAATCGTCGTCGTAGTCGAACTCCAAGATGGTGCTGTTCGTCGAATCCTCCAGCTTTATCTTCTCGCCCGCATTGCCGAGACTCCCGGTATATGCCCCCGGAGCAATGTTCATATCACCGGTATCATACCTCGAAGCAAACGCACCCCTGTTCTTGACAATTATTATATAGTCGCCCGGACCAAGATAAAGATTCCCACCGGCCGCAAACTCGTAATATATGCCCTTCGTGAGCTTGACCTCGTCGAGCAGCAGCGCCCCGGCCCCGATGTTCTTTAGCTCGATGTATTCGTATTCCTCTTCGTTGTAAGCCCCGCCGTGGGCCGGATGATACATAATCTCCGTTATCCTCAGATAACGCTGCTGGTCGCTCGGATTGCCGGGGTAACTAAAAGTGTCAACCACCACACCCTGTTTATTTACCAGCTCCACGGTCTC
>JAGMDR010000532.1 GCA_023128595.1 Planctomycetota bacterium
CGAACCCAAAACGAACCCAATTTCCGAAAAGCCAAAGATGAACTTAAACTTCTATTCGACAAAGGATTACGACAATAAACCACCCCTCCCGGCTCCGACAAAACAAACCCAATACAAACCCAATTCAAACCCAATTTCCCCTTCCCCAAAGTCCCCACTTCTCCCAACTACCCGCATCTATTTCAACAGGGTAAGCACAACGGCCCGAACGTCCATCACCTGTTTTCCCGGAACATCCGGCGAGCGAAGGGTCAACCGACCGCGTCCTTTGCCCAACCGAATGACACCCAACTCAAGCGGACGGAAGTCCTTAACGTACGATTCGCCCCCTCGCGGGACCCGGTCGAATTCCGCGCCAACCAACGGCGGGTCGTGCGCCTCGCTCACCTTTGCTTGGACCCGGCTTGCATTCAAACTCAATTCGACCGTCGAGCCGACATTTTCCTTCGCACAGGTGTAATAAACCACAGCCTCATAATCACCGCTGCTCGCCACCTCGATGTCCCAGGTGATCTTGTCGTCCGCACTTGTCCAATTTGTAAAGAACGAGCAGTTGGGCGCTCTTGCGCTTCGCCGAACGTTTCCGTACGCAACGCCGTCGCGTGCGGGCAGCACCGTCGTGGGAAACTCAGCGTGCCCAACAGGGAAGGGCCTATCGTCCGGCGATTTGGGCAGCACATCCTTCTTCCACTGTGCAACTGCTTCTCTGAGCCTGGCTGCAACCTGCGGTTTGTCCTTCGAGATGTCGTTGTACTGTCCCGGATCGGTCTTCATATCAAAGAGTTTGCCTGTATTATCGAGCCTATACCGCTGCGTTCGGACGCTGACCCGGCCCCTTTGATTCGAGAAGATCATTCGGTCCGGCCAGTTCTTACTCTGTCTCAGGAGAAGCGGCTTTAAGCTGGTCCCATCGAGCGGTTTGGCGCCGACGACCGGGATTCCGGCCATATCGGCCAGGGTCGGCAAAAGATCGATAGCGCCGGCGATCTGCGGGATCTGCATGCCCGGCTTGATGCGCCCCGGCCAGCGAACCAGACACGGCACGCGGACGCCCCCTTCATCGGTCGAGCCTTTTCGTCCCTTCATCCTGTCGTTCCACCGCCAGCTATTCGGTCCGTTGTCGCTGAAATAGACCATGATGGTCTTTTCGGAAAGAGTCAGTTCCTTGAGCTTGCGAAGAACACGTCCGACGTTCCAATCGATGTTCTCACACATTGCCAAGGCGCAGCGTGTCCTGTCGAGCTGCTCTTTTTGCGGGTCACGGTTACGCATCTTTATTGGGCCGCTCTTGAACTTCTCGTAGAAGCGATCCGGCACTTGAAACGGCGAGTGGGGGGTGTTGAACGGCAGATAGCATAAGAAGGGCCGGTCCTTGTTCCGTTCGATGAACCCCAGCGCGTGGTCGGTCAGATCGTCGATAATGAAACCCTTGCCTCGCACTATTTTGCCGTTGTGCTCGAGTATAGGGTCGAAATACTGGCCCCAGTGGCCCGAGCAGAATCCGTAGAACTCGTCGAACCCGCGGGTGTTCGGGTGGTACGGATATTGCGTGCCGTTGTGCCACTTTCCATAAGCTGCGGTGGCATACCCGCCGGCCTTGAACGTATCGCCGATAGTTTTTTCGTCAACGTTCAGTCGCTCGGCCCCGGTCGATACCCCGCGGACGCCCCCGCGCGGGTGATAGCGCCCGGTCAGGAACTCGGCCCGCGTCGGTGCGCAGACCGGACAGACGAAGAACCGGTCAAATAAGGCCCCATCCCGGGCCAGCGAATCGACATTCGGAGTCTTTATGTTGGTGTTTCCGTGGATGCTCAGGTCGCCCCAGCCCTGGTCGTCGGTCAAGATGACCACCACGTTCGGACGCTCGTCTTGCTGTGCCGCTTGGCCGGGTAAAGGAACTACCGCTGAAAGGGCGCCGGCACAAGCAGTTCTTAGAAAATCACGCCGGGTTAGTTGTGAGTGCCTCATTGTCATTTTTCCCTTATATTGTTTTCAAGATGTTTTCTCCGCTAATGATAATAGCTCAGGCGCCGCCGTTCAACAGCTTTTATCATCGCGCTTCAACAAGAATCTGCCTTTTTCACGCCGTCGCCTCAATATGAACTCATCCATTAACTGCGAAAAGATACTTCCGAGAGGTGCAATTCACAGGAGATCTTGATATTATGGCGAAAGTGAGCTATTAGATACTACGGTCTGCAACAATACAGGCCTAACCTGCAATTTTGCAGAACTCATCTATAACCTTAGAGAAGGAGTATGATCCGTGGACCTGAATTTGAAAGACAAAGTGGCGCTGGTGACCGGGGCCTCAGGTGGTTTGGGAAGAGCGGTCTGCCTGCTATTGGCCTCTGAAGGAGCGAAGGTAGTCGTCAACTATCGGAGCAGTCCCGAACGGGGCGAGGCGGTTCTCAGAGAGATCAAAGACAAGTTCGGCACCGAGGCGATGTCCGTTTATGCGGACGTGGGCGAAGAGAGCGATGTGGTAGCGATGTTCGAGAAGATCGACGATATATTCGCCCGAATCGACATTCTCATCAACAACGCCGCTTACTGCCCGACCTGCCAGGTCGCCGAGATGACCGAGCAGATGTGGAACCATACGCTGCAGGTCAATTTGACGGGGACGTTTCTATGTTCGAGGGAATTTGTCAAGCGTTTGCTGGACAGAGGGCAACCGGGCCGAATTGTCAATATCTCCTCGCAGGCGGCATTTCGCGG
>JAGMDR010000533.1 GCA_023128595.1 Planctomycetota bacterium
TTCACCGTTTCGCTCGCGCGGGAGGTTGCCGAAAAGAACATTGTGGTCAACTGCGTCGCTCCCGGTATAATGCACACCAAAATAATGGACAAGGCCCTGCGAGCGAACAAACAGAAGTACATCAACCGGATTCCCATCCGTCGGATCGGCAGGCCCGAGGAGATCGCCCGCGTCGTCGTTTTCCTTGCTTCCGACGGGAGCAGCTATATGACCGGCGCCACCGTGGACGTCAGCGGCGGCCTTACCATGCGGTAGCCGGAACTGGGTAATGAGTTTTAGTAAAGGAGCTGTCAAATGAATGGAATGTCAATGAATGTAAGGATTCGCCTCAGCGCTATGATGCTCTTGCAGTACATGATGTTTGCGGTGTTCTGGGTGCCTCTCTCGGCGTATCTGGGATCTCTCAAGGCAACCGATACGCAGATGTGGCTGACGCTTAGTACGATGGCGTTCGGGTGTATGGTCGCGCCGATTGTGTGTATGATTGCGGACCGCCATTTTGCGAGTAATAAGGTTCTGATGGTGCTGAATATTGCCTGTGCGGTCCTGCTGTTTTTTGCAGCGAGGCAGACGGAGACGAGTAGTCTTTTTGTATTACTTCTGATAGCGATGTTCTGTTATATGCCGACATGGTCTCTAACGAATGCAATCGCGATGTCGAACAGCCCATCGGAGAAGTTTCCGCAAATTCGCGTGTTCGGTTCTATCGGGTGGGTCGCTTCGGCGGTGTTTAGTCTTGTGGCGATGAAGCTGCTTGGGGCTAAGGCATTCGACGGCACAGCGATACCTCTTTATTGCGGGGCCGGGACGGCGATAGTTGCGGCTATTGTGAACCTGACTTTGCCTGATACACCTCCGCCGGCCAAGGGTCAGAAGGCGTCGATTGTCGATGCACTCGGTCTTCGCGCTATGACTCTGATGAAAGACAGGAACTTCGCGATCTTTATCCTTTTGTCAATGTTAGTGATGATTCCCTTTACGTTGTATTTCTCTCTTGGCGCCAAGTTTCTTGCCAGCCAGGGTTTCAAGTACGTTACGGTAACGATGAACTTGGGTCAGCTTGTGGAAATGGGCCTGATGCTTCTGGTGCCGCTTGCGCTGGTGCGGTTCGGGGTCAAGTGGACAATGATGATAGGTCTGGCGGCCCTTGTCGTGCGGTACGTTGCGTTCTGGGGCGGAGTGGCGTCGGAGCAGACGATGCTGTATTTTGTCGCGGTGCTCGTTCACGGCATAATCTTCGGATTTTTCTTCGTGGGCGGACAGGTGTATGTGGACAAGAAGGCCCCGCCCGAGATTCGTGCCCAGGCCCAGGGGCTGATTGTGCTGATTTGCTTCGGCGTAGGCATGTTCTTAGGCAATTTGTTTAATGTCAAGCTGATCGCTCGGTACACAACGGACGGCCTGTGCGACTGGAGTCCGGTCTTTGTGGTTACGTCAATCATCTCGGCTGTTCTGCTTGGCGCTATGTGCCTGCTGTTTAAGGATGATGTGAGAGCGGCCGGCGAGGCAGCAGCGGTTAGTGAGAGTTCCGGCCAGGGCGACGCGGAGGCGTCGTAGTTGTAAGATATGAATTGAGATTAAGAGCCCGGCGCAGGTCACGGGTCTGGCTTGCGCCGGGTCAGTTAAGACTGAAACATGGGACGATACCTATTAGGAATAGACAACGGCTGTACGGTATCGAAGGCTGGGGTTTTTACGCTTGATGGTCGGGAGGTTGCGGTTGCTTCGGACAAGACGGAGCCAGCTTTGCCCGAAGGAATTGCAAACGAAGTCTTAGTACTACAACGCTACTTAC
>JAGMDR010000534.1 GCA_023128595.1 Planctomycetota bacterium
TAAATACTTTCTGACTTCTATTTTAGCGACTTCGCGAGGATTATACAGGACGAACACTGTAAAAGACAACCGAGAACAGCAAAGAAGTCATGAAGAGGCCTACAATCGCTGTTGTGGCCCGGCGGACAATCTCCAAGCGCCGGGGTGCACGTCATCTTTGTAGGTAAAAATTGGCTAATTCAGGCTGCATTCTATAGTGCTGACTATTCTAAGATGTGGATTCCCGCCTGCGCGGGAATGACAGTGTGGCAATCTGGGAAATCGCGGTTGAGTACGTTAAAAATCTACCTACAAGCGTGACGTGCACCCGGCGCGCTGTGATCCGTGAAACTTGCTGGAATTGTGCCGATGATTCGAGTATTATATCTATTCGCATTTCAGCAAAACTCTTGTAAGAAAAGAGGTGACGAATGGTCAAAACAATAAAAGCGTTAGGCTTTGTACTACTGCTGACCTCGCTGAGCGTGCCGTGTGAAGGTAAGGATTATCCGTACCGCTGGGTCTACGTCTCAAGGTCGCTGCGGGCAGATAGCGATGTGGGTGATATAGATAGTATAGTCAAGACCGCATCCGAGCATGGTATAAATGGCATGGTTCTTGCCGCTGGGCTCGATAGGCTGAACCTGCAGCGAGCGGACTACTTCAGGAGATTGGAGCAGGTAAAGCAAATCTGCAGGAAGTACAACATCGAGATAATCCCTGCAATTTTCAATGTCGGATACGCAAGCTCTATACTTGCCCATGATAAGAATCTGGCAGCCGGAACTATTGTGAAGGATGCTCTTTTTGTCGTTCAAGACGGCAAGGCCCATCTGGTCCCGGATGGTCCCAGCCAGATCATGAACGGAGGATTTGAGAAATACGCCGGCAATCGCTTCACAGAGTATAGGTTTCACGACAAACCCGGCGAAGTCTCGTTCGTGGATAAGGAAGTCGCTAAAAGTGGGCGAGCATCACTTAGATTCGAGAACTTTGGGCGATACGCGCACGGGCACGCAAGGGTCATGCAGGAGGTAAAGGTCCAGCCGCATCGCTGTTACCGATTAAGCTGCTCGGTCAGGACGCAACAGCTTGAGCCCAGCGGCTCATTTCGGATGCTGGTCTTGAGTCTTGAGGGGCGCAACCTCGCCCCGTGGGAGCCAAGAGTCGCATCCACTACTGACTGGCAGAAGGTTGCTATGGGCTTCAATAGTCTGAACAACAATAAAGTCAGAGTATACGCCGGCGTCTGGGGCGGGAAATCAGGGCGGTTCTGGGTCGATGATCTGAAAATCCAAGAGGTTGGGCTGTTAAATCTTCTGCGACGACCAGGGACACCTGTAACGGTCAGAAGTGAAAAGACGGGAAGACTTTACACCGAAGGCAAGGATTTCGCCACGATAAGGGACCGGAGACTGAACTTCAGATTCGACCATGAGCCACCGATGATTGAGATACCACCAGCAAGCAGGATAAGGAACGGTGAGCGTCTCAGAGTCAGCTATTACCACGGGATGGCAGTAAACAGAGGGCAGGTTACCGCCTGCATGTCGGAGCCGAGAGTCTATGAAATCTGGCGCAGACAGGCCAGGCTCATCCACGAACGCCTTGCACCAAGCAAGTATTTTTTGTCTGTGGATGAGATAAGGGCAGGTGGAGCGTGCGAGGCCTGCAAAAGGCGCAAAATGACGATGGCTCAAATACTCGGCGATTGTATAACCAGACAGGTCAAGACAATCCGCAGTGTTAATCGGGATGCTGAGGTCTTCATCTGGTCCGACATGCTTGACGCGAACCACAACGCACACGATAATTACTATCTCGTCGATGGTGACTTCACCGGTTCCTGGAAGTACGTGCCCAAGGACTTAGTCATTGTTTGCTGGTATTACAAGAAACGCGACACCAGTCTCAAGTTCTTCTCTTCTTTGGGCTTTAGGACCCTTGCGGGGGCGTATTATGACGGCGAGACCCTTGACAACCCCAAGGGATGGCTTGAGGCTCTGGAGCGCACACCGAAGGCGTGTGGGATTATGTATACAACTTGGAGGAACAAATATCGGCTCCTTGCGCCATTTGGGGACCTTGTGAGTGGCCGAGCCAGTCAAAAACAAAACTGACGATGTGCGGATTCGAGGAATGCTCGAACAGCCGGTGTGCAGTTTAAGGAGCGTATCGACATGAACAGAAGCAACGTACAATCCAAGAATAACCGTTCGCCATCGAAGGTCGCTGGGCAGGGTGACGGCCACAAGTCGGTAGAATATTCGCGCCGTGACTTTTTGAAGAAAAGTGGCGGTGCTCTTGCCGGGACAGCCTTGGTCTCACAGTACGCGATTGCCGTCAATACTGCTGGCAAGAAGGTCCGCATAGGGGTCGTGGGAGGAGGATTTGGCTGTGCCTTTCAGTGGCACGAGCACCCGGACTGTATTGTCGAGGCCGTTAGTGACCTGCGTGCGGACCGGCGTAAGACGTTAATGAGGGTGTATAAGTGCCAAAAGGCTTACAATTCACTTGAGGAGCTGGTGCTGGACAAAAACATCGATGCAGTCGCCATTTTCACCGATGGCCCGCTTCACGTGCAGCATACTATCGAGGCGATGAAGAACGGCAAGCACGTGATCTCAGCGGTTCCTGCTGCCTGGGGAACGGTCGAGCAGGCCGACCTGCTGCTGGATACGGTCAAGAAATACGGCTTGACTTACATGATGGCTGAAACCGGCCACTACCAGCAATCCACGATTTCGGCCCGCAAGTTCTACGAGCAAGGCAAGTTCGGCGCTCTATATTACTGCGAAGCTGAGTACCAGCATCCCGGCTTGGAGGTGCTGTACTTTCAAGCCGGCAAGCGGACGTGGCGGCATGGTGTGGCGCCGATGCACTATCCTACGCACTGCACGAGCCAATTGATTGGTGTCACCGGCGAACGGTTGACGGAAGTGGTGTGTCACGGCTGGGGTGATGACGACCCTATCCTCAAGGACAACGTGTACGGTAATCCTTTCTGGAATGAGTCGGCTATGTTCAGGACGAATCGGGGCAATGCGTTCCGCGTCAATATCTGGTGGAAGGGCGCTCACCGGGGCTGCGAGCGTGCACAATGGATCGGTGATAAGATGAGCTTTTATGCAGCTCATCCGAACGGTATTGGCCCGGTCATCATTCGCTCCGGCAGACAGACCGAGAAGGACGATGCCGGATTTGTTCGAGAGGCGCCGAACTTTGAGCGTTACAAGCAGCCGGAATGGTGGCGAACCGGCCACGGCGGGCTGCCGGAGCCCTTACGGCATAATAGCGGGCACGAGGGTTCGCATACGTTTCTCACGCATGAATTCGTTGATGCGTTAGTGCACAGCCGCAAGCCGGCGATTGACGTTTATGAATCCCTGGCGTACACAGTGCCGGGTATTATCGCACATGAGTCTGCGCTGCGAAAAGGCGAGCTGATGGAGATTCCTCAATATGGGCAGAATATCTAAAACAAATGCGTGCGGATTGGTCGTAACTTGGATAATAGCGATTTTGGCGGGGAATATAACAAGCCTGTGTAGAGCAGAGGAGCCAAGACCGAAGCTGCCGGCGCATATACAGGTCGTATTGAACACAACCAAACCTTTGAGCTTTGACAGGGGTGGCCGCTTGCCGCTCTATTTGTGGCAGGCTATGGATCCAGGGCCCCTTGGCGACGAGGCCGCGGAGGCACTTGTCAAAAAGCTCAACGAGCGAGGCGTTGGCCTTATTAGTTCCTGGAACCCGCCAAATCGCGAAGATAGTCTGGCTCAGTCACTAACGATTGCCAAGGCACAGAAGAAGCTGGGTTTGCGGGTGAACATTCACGCTACCGGTTGTCTTTATGCGTTCTTCAATGGTGACGAACGAACAGCTCACATAGACGATGAGGGCAAGCTGTTTTGGGACGACTCATTCGGCAAAGGCAAGATGGGGTGTCCCTTTGCGCTTGATTTTCGTCGCCTTCACATCCGGGAGCAGGTGGAATACTTCGTGAAGGCATTTAAGAAGGCGGGTTTGGAGGTTGATTTTGTTTTTGCGGATTGGGAAATCGATGGGCCGATTGAGTTTAACAAGGCCCATGCTGCATCGAAAAGGTGCCGGCGTTGTCGTGAAAGCATCGAGAACATTGATGATTTTGAAGAGTTTCAAAGAGCGCTCCGCAAAATCAGATGCCAGTTGCAGCGGGAGGTTTACGCGGAACCAATCAAATCGAATTTTCCCAAGGCACTTGTAGGCAACTATGGAGTCTATCCTCATAACGGGTATCGCTATTGGTATGATTATTACGAGTACTACGTCGATGGGCAGCCATTCCAGGCAGATCAGCGGGCGAAGTATAGAAAGTGGTATCATGAATTTGGCGAGACTGGCTATACATTTGCTATGCCGGTGGTATATACGTGGGCGAGGATTTTTGATTGGTATGACTACGCTGATACCGATTACAGATGGTTCTACAATATGCTGCTTGTAGCAAGTAATGCGGGACAGAATACGCCAGCGGAGGTGCCGATTATCAGCTTTGTGCATTGGCACACGATTGAGTCCGGGCGCTCTGCCGGCAAGGCGAAGCAGTTCAGCGAGGCTAAGTACCAGGAATTGTTGTGGCATACGTTGTTGAGGGGGACGGACACGTTCTTTCTTTGGTGTGGGCGGCAGCAAGCGGCAAAAGAAATTGAGCTGGTTCACCAGGTATACGCGGAGGCCCAGGAGTACGGCGAATTTCTTTCCAAGGGAACGCCGATCAATTTTAGCGTTCCCAGGCAGCCGGGAACTGTAATTTCCGGACTGAGATTGGCAGATCGTGTGCTAATACGTCGAACCGATTTTGTAGAATCGACGGGGTCAATAGGAATTGGAATAGGTAATAAGAGAATAAGGGTCGAGCCTGCTCCCGGGCGGTGTCAGATTATTTCGCTAAAGTGATTGTTGTCACGGTGCATCAGAGGCGGTATGCTTTGACTAAGAACGTCTAACATAATGAGACAATGTCATTCCTTCGCTGCGCTCAAGGACAGGTCTGAGTCCGCCAGCGGCGGAAAGTGAAGCGAAGAATCTGGGTAAAGTACTGAGTTTTTCATCCGTAACCCAGATCCTTCGCTCGCCCCTGAGGGGCAAGCTCAGGATGACAATAAAAATATACCTTCATTTTGTTACAGGCTCTAAATCTGAAGAACTTGTTTTTTGGGCCGGAGCTTCTATTAACATATTAGTGGAGATGTGAGCTATGAAAAGTAGAACTTTATTTATTGCGGCTATATTTGTCCTCGTTCTTGGTTCGCCTTCGGATTCTGTGGCTGAGAAAAATATGGAATTAACCGCGCTCAATAGTATGGAGCGGATAGGTCAGAGCCAAAAGCCATACGGAGCGAGCAAGGTAGAGATTAAAGCGGCGAAAAACGAGGTAGAGTCCTTTCAGGTAGTGGTGACTGCGCCGGCGGAGAATATCAAGGTAGTAAAGGCGGAGATTTCTGACCTTGTTGCAAAGGACGGCTCAAAGATCGGAAAAGATAACATCAGGCTTTACAGGGAAGAATATGTGCGGGTCAGAAGGCCGAGCCCGAGGGCGGAGCTGCCGCCGGGACTGTATGCGGACCCTCTTGTTCCATTTATGAACCCTTTGACCGGTAAGCCCATCGAACGGCTGACTGAGTCGCGGAAGAGATGGGGCGAGCCGATGATTAGAAGCGGATATGATATGTATGCGATTCCCTTCGAGGTGTTCAGGGGACAAAACCAGCCTATCTGGGTCGATGTTCATGTCCCTAAGAATGTCCCGGCTGGAGTCTATAGAGGCAAATTCCGCGTTTCGGCCCGCGGCGGAATTTCGGATGAGATTCCCGTGACCGTGACGGTATGGGACTTTAGTTTGCCGGATGGTCCGACACATAGAAATCATTTCGGTAGCTTTGGCAATATCAGTCGCTTCTTCGATGTCAAGCGCGGCTCGACAAGATTCAATGAGATTGAAATGCGCTACTGCCAAGCAATGGCCTGGCATCGGATTAACCCGCCTATCCCCCATCGACTGTTGCCGGAAGTAAACGAGGATGGGTCTTTGAAGATTGTGCCTGAGAGACATAAGGCACTAAGCGAGTTTATGACCAAGTTTCATGTGACCGATTTCGAGATTCCCAGATCGCGTTTTGCCAGACTCCCAAGCTCGACGTTGAAGTCCGACTACAAACATATATCCGAAGCCAACAGGAAAAAAGCCCAACGGTACTATCGGGATTTTTATAGGTATCTAAAGGAAAATGGCTGGGAAAAGGGGGCCTACGTATATATGTTGGACGAGCCGAACCTTCGTGAAAACTATGAGCAAGTTCTGGTTCTTGGTCAGCTCGTTCACGATGCAGTTCCGGAGCTGAAATGCCTTGTAGTCGAGCAGACATACCGGCAGGATCCTTCCTGGCCTGATATTGATCCAGCGGTGGATATATGGTGTCCCTTGTGGTCTTTTATTGACAGGAAAACCATCGGCGAAAAGGTCGCCCATGGAGATGAAGTCTGGTCCTACACGGCCCTGGTTCAGCGATCACCTCGATATCATCCGGCATACGAGCGCGTTAAAAATCTCGACCCGCCGTACTGGCACATTGACCGCCCGTTAGCCGTCTATCGTGTGCCAACATGGATTAACTATCAATATAATATTACGGGCCTGTTATACTGGAGTACGGTTACCGTGGTGCTCGAACCATGGTTGAATCCGGCATTTGCGCATCCCGGGC
This sequence comes from Planctomycetota bacterium, assembly GCA_023128595.1. Lineage (GTDB taxonomy): Bacteria > Planctomycetota > Phycisphaerae > Sedimentisphaerales > Anaerobacaceae > DAOVRL01. The sequence continues at coordinate 6,726 of JAGMDR010000534.1, forward strand.
ACTATAATGGCGGTGGCTATTTGTTCTATCCGGGTGTACCCTGCGGCATTGATGGGCCAGTATCCTGTATGCGTGTAAAGAATCTTAGGGACGGTATGGAGGACTATGAGTATTTTGCAATTCTTGAAAAGCTGGCAGGTAAAGAGGCTGTAAGGAAAATTGTTGATACTGTTGCACCGGACTGGTGGAGTTTCTCTAAAGATCCTAATAAATTCCTCACGGCCCGCGAGAAACTTGCAGTGCAGATTCTGAGACTGAAAAAAGGAAGGTAAGTCGTAAGCGTATGAAGTTTCTGATCACATTTATTAAGGAGAACTACAATGTATCGGCGAAGCACACACACTCTATTTAAGAAACACGCGATGTTAAAGTGGATACTGCTTTTGTGCCTGGTCGTCAGCGTTCTTTTGGCATGCGCGCGGACAAGTGCCGGCAAGGCCAGCGCGAAGGGTCCTCTACGTGTTCACAAGGACAACCCTCGTTACTTTACCGATGGGACCGGTCGTGCTGTCTATCTGACCGGATCGCACACGTGGGCGAATCTGGTGGACATCGGCCCGAGCGATCCGCCGCCGAAATTCGACTTTCCTGCTTGCCTGGATTGGATGCAGCGGCTTAACCATAACTTTATCCGGATGTGGACGTGGGAGCTGGTGAGCTGGAACACCAAGGCCAACAGGGAAAATCAGCTTCACACGGCGGCGCCGCAGCCCTGGGCGCGGACGGGGCC
>JAGMDR010000535.1 GCA_023128595.1 Planctomycetota bacterium
GCAGCGATGTGGCCATAAACTCCGCTTCGATTGCACTTATGAGCGATGATTTGAGACGGCTGCCTTTCCTGGTTCGGCTTTCGCGAAGAACCAGAGGCGTGATCACCCAGAATCTTGCCTTTGGAATTATGTTTGTCGTTCTCGGTATTGCTGCCGCGGCGGTGTGGCCGGAAACTACCGCTGGGCAAGCAAGAGGGGAGGCCACGCGATGGTTGCCAGTCTATGCAGCAGTGCTGCACTTTCTGGGCACATTGATTGTTGTCTTTAACAGTGCTCGCCTTGTCCGATATGGCGAAGAGCTCCACCACGAGCCGCAAGAAGTGTAGGTATAGACATAGGAATATGGACTACGCTATTGAAACTCTCTCTCTGACGAAGGTTTTTTCAGACTGGTGGGGACGGGACAAGGTTTACGCTGTTGACGACCTAAATCTGCGTGTCCGCTACAATGAGGTCTTCGGTTTGCTTGGCCCCAATGGCTCAGGCAAAACGACCACCCTGAAGATGCTACTCGGCTTACTTTATCCGACAAAGGGAAGGGCTGTTGTGCTCGGCGGCGAGGGCAGCAACCCTAAAATCAACACCAAGATCGGTTTTCTGCCCGAAGAGTCTTACCTCTACCGGTACCTGAACGCCCGCGAAACGTTGGACTTCTACGGCAGATTATTTGGCCTGCCCTCAAAAGTGCGGAAAATGCGTATCGAAGCACTGCTTGACATGGTTGGCTTAAAGGCCGTCGCAAACAGAGCCGTTGGGACATTTTCCAAGGGTATGGCGCGGAGAATCGGCCTGGCACAAGCCCTGATAAACGACCCCGATCTATTGATATTGGATGAGCCAACGACTGGACTCGACCCTATCGGAACAAGGCAGATAAAGGATCTAGTCCTGAAGCTCGCGGAGCGCGGAAAGACAGTCCTGCTATGCAGTCACCTGCTTGCCGACGTCGAAGACGTGTGCGACAGAATTGCAATCCTCTACGGCGGGAAAATCCAGGCTGAAGGCAAAGTCAAAGACCTTTTGCAGCAGACAAATAGGAAACAGATTAATACTGGCGCGATAAGTGACACCGCTATTGAAAGGATAAAGCAGCTAATTCAAGACGAGCGCGCTGAGTGCGAAGTGACTTCTCCGATGGACAAGCTCGAAATCTTTTTCATCAAGACAGTTGCCGAGGCCCAACAACAGGCCCAGCCCACAAGCGGCGCCGTCAGCACCACAGAAATCGGCGGATTCCTGATACAAGAGACTCCTAAAGACGTACTCGACAAGCTTGTCTCTGCACCGGTATCGCAAGAGACTCCCTCCGAGCCTCCAGCAACAGAGCCGGTGGTCCCCGCTGAAAGTCCTGAATCCAAACGTGACGAACGGTTGCTCACTGAATTAGCCAGCCCGGTTGACCCAGCCCAGCCCGAACCTGTCGCTCAAACCGAAAAAGTAGAGACACAGCCTGTCGAACCGAAAGCGTCTGAACAAGACCAAGTCGAAAAGAGCATTTTGGACCAGCTTACAGACCGCTCAAATCATCGAGACCAAGACGAAGAGCCGGCTGAGGGAGATAAACCGCAAATAGGAGATCCCAGCGATGCGTAGCATCTGGGCTGTCGCTAA
>JAGMDR010000536.1 GCA_023128595.1 Planctomycetota bacterium
CAAATTCGTGGTTGATTTCTCCGTAGTGCCTTACTGGCAGGATTGGCCGTTATACTAATACTTGATAGCCGGTGGTGCGAGTGATACGATAGAGGCAGTTCAAGTATTCAGAATTGAGCAACAACATGATAAGGAAACTCACAATGATAGGACCTGTTAGCCCAAAAAGTTGCCTGCTCCTCTTTTTGACCTGCCCATTTCTGTCTGTTTGCGGGGCCGAGACCGCCGAAATCGGCCGGGGCAGCGTGTACTCTGTGGTAGAGGTCCTTTTTCGGGGCCCGCATCAGGGTCCGGCTGACACCCCGGCCCGCGATGTTGATTTTTGGGTGCGCTTGTGTCACGAAAGCAGCTCGCCCGAGTACAGAATCCACGGCTTCTGGGACGGCGACGGCAAAGGCGGGGCGAAAGGCGATGTATTCAAGGTCCGCTTTTGCCCGACAAAGGCCGGCCGCTGGATCCTAACGAAAGTACATTCCAATACGCCCAGGCTAAATGGCCAAAAGCAGGGCAGCTTTATCACCACCGCCTCGTCCAGGCATCCGGGATTTTGGATCGCCGATGCCGAAAGCCCCGGCCGCCGCTGGTATATGCGCTCCAACGGCTCCCACCAGTTCATTTTCGGCAATACCCATTATTCGTTTCTCTCCGGCTACAAGGCCGGAGGCAAACCCAGCAGCAACGACATCGCAGCCGACATCGCGGGCAATTCCCGATATTTCAAGAAACTGCGCTTCACCCTCCATTGCGACCGTTACCCCAATCCGAAAGACAAACCCTTCTTTGACAACAACGGCCGCCCGACCGATTCCGGTGATTACTCGCACCGACCAAATCCTGGCTGGTTTCACCGCCGCGCCGACCTCGCCGTTAGAACGGCCTGGGAGCACGACCTGATCGCGGACCTGATCATCTGCGGGCCCGATACCCGAGAGTCGCGCTCCATCCTCCTCGCCCGCGGTAACAACGGCGACCCAGCCCCCTGGCTAAAATACGTCGCCGCACGCTACGGCAGCTATCCGAACGTCTGGATCTGCCTGTGCAACGAATTCAACATCAAGGACCCGAACTATTCCGAAGAGCAAATCGCCCACTTCGGACGCATTATCAAACAGTTCCTCCCCTACCCGACACCGCTGAGCGTCCATACCGTCCCCCGCACACTCTGGCCGAAGAAGTTCGACGATCTCCCTCCGTGGAATGACCATCAGATTATCCAGAAGAAAATCCGCAACTTGCCAGATGCCGCGGACGCGATCCGGCAGACCTGGCAGAATCCCAACGGCAAAGGCCCGCGCAACAAGCCGACCATCAACGATGAATTGAGCTACCAGGGCAAAGGCGATAAACACACAGAGAATGACACCATCGAATCTCATCTCGGCGCCTTTCTCGGCGGAGGCTATGCGACCACCGGGGAAAAGCCGGGCTCAAAACTGGGCCAATATTTCCGGGGATGCTTCAATCCCGACGAGCATACCGCCGCCGACAACATCAGGTTCCTGAGGCAGACAATCGACACTAACATCACGTTCTGGAAGATGGCCCCCGACCGCAGCGTCTTCTCGAACCTCCATCCGGATTTTCGCGCCATGGCCTGGCCAAATCGTGAATATGTCCTCGGCACCAACAAATCCCACAAGAAGATCGTCGCAAAACTGCCCCCCGGCAAGTGGACGGTCAAACGTTTTGGTGTGGTTAATAAGAAGCAGACCACCCTCGGCGAAGACATCTGCGGTAAGTTCACCTTCGATGCACCGAACAGCCGTGCTGTCCTGTTTCATTTCAAAAAGACCGATTAAGCCAAGAATTACACGCCGATGGCGGGTGTGAAATTTGTTTCCGGCGGGCTGTAAGTTCCTTTCTATACTCATCTTATGATTTCCTGTTTTGGGTGAGGATTCTATTAGTCGATAAGGGAACGGGATTATGTGCGAGACCAAGAAATGCATGGCGGAGGGCTTTAATTTCGGCTGTGGGTAATTGGGCGAGGTGGGGACTTTGGGGGAGATGTTCT
>JAGMDR010000537.1 GCA_023128595.1 Planctomycetota bacterium
CGGCTGATTTCCGGCATCAAGGCTCTAAGGCCCGCCTCAACCAAGCCTCTGACCTGCATAGTTCCTCTGAACGCAATTTCATAGATTGGTATTGTAGAAACTCCCGCGTACCGAGATAGCATCAGCTTGTTAAATGGGCTAAAAAGCATACTTATAACAGAACCACCAAATACCGTACCGCCGAAGCGTAGGATGCGCTTAGCACGTTGGCCATCAAGGTTGTCTATCCGGAGAAGGCGCATATGGACTATGCGCCTAATCCAAATAAGGCTCACAACGAGGATGAACACATACGAAACAGTATTTCCGATAAGCAGGCTTTCAATGCCCCGGCCTGTGTACAGCAATATGGCAGCGACGGTAACGGCCACGATTCGGCCAACTGATTGAGCGTAGTTGGCCAGGTCCATCCGCCCCAAACCTGACAATGTGGCATTTAACGCCTGGACTATAAAGACGTATATGGTCAAAATGCCGATATAGGGTAGCAGCCACAAAGCCGCCCGTGCATTCTCATCGCTCAATTTGAATGCGCCAATGATCTGAGTCTTGAAAACCAGTACCGCTATCAGGACAAGGCTGCCGCTGAGACACAGCAATGCCAGAGCCGTTGTAACATACTTCTGGACCCCTTCAATATCGCCGCGACCGTGTTCTTCGGCGACCAGCTTCATTACCGCCTGGCCGATACCGAGATTTCCTAATTGGGCAAAGCTCAAGACTGTGGCCAGAACAAGCCAAACGCCATACCTTTCATAACCGAGGAAATGCAGATAGATCGGAAACGCCACCATCATGGCCACAGCGTTAATAACTGTAACCACGACCCCGGAAGCCATATTGATACGAAGCTGTGATGAGAAAAGTTTCTTGATCATAAATTAGCGGTTAGCGGTTAGCTTTTAGCGTAAAGCGTTTAGCGTTTAGCGGATAGTACTTTCCGATTTGATGGATCAGTCTCGCATGTTAAAGAGTTCTTGGATTTGTTCTTCGGTCAGCGCCCGGTCGTACACGCGAAAATCGTCTAAGACGGTTTTTGCGTAACCATGACTCTCCCATTGCTCTCTGCCGAGATAAAAGTTCGACGCATTGGACAAATCTTCATTGCCAATAGCGTTTGTCTGGGACCCCTCTACCGTTCCGTCCCTATAGACTGACACTGTCGCGCCCTGACGCACAAGCGCATAGTGATGCCATGTGTCGTCATTGCTGTTGGCAAAAGATCGAGAAAATGCGCTACCATCGGAGAAACAAAACCGACAGATAATTCTATTGTCTGTTGAATCCATCAGCATATGGAAGCCGGTGTCGGAAGAAGAAGCATTGTAGTATTTCGACAGGAATTCGCGCCAGTCGGATGGGAAGGGATCGGTGCCGAACTTCGCCCAAAGAGCAACGGTGAAATCATGCCCTGCCGCTAATACGTCATTCGCAAAGGTATTTCCCAAATTGATGCAATCATCAACTCCATCGAACGCCAGGGCCGAACCAACCGCGCCCGGGACGCTGTGCGCGTTGGTGTTAGGATTGCCGCCGGGGTCGAGGAAGGTCTGGTTGTGTTGGCTTGCGGCGGAGTCCAGAACTGTTGGATTTGACGCGTTATCGTCCATGGTCAGGTGCAGGATCGGCGGTCGCAGGTCGCCGAGCAATTCGATTCCGTGAAGAAAAATCCCGTCCATCGGGGCGGGATTATTATCGTACTGGCAGAAGCGAATTTTGAAGCTGCTGCCGTAAGACAAACCCAACGCCGCAATTGCCGTATCCAGATCAATATCGTAAGTCGTGAACCGGTCGGAACGCAAACTGCGCAAGTCCTGAACCTCATACCAATCGACACCATCCGCACTGACCGCGACACCGTCGAAATCCGCATCGTCACCAAAAGGCCCGGCAAGCGGAGCATGCGGTTCATCGCCGTACTCCATCGCCGCAAACGATAACCGCACGTTCACATGCGCCGACAGGTCATAGACAAGCGTCACGGCGTTGCGGGCGTACTTAAAGTCCTTGACCGGATCGGACATCTTTACCGATACGCCTTCCGGCAGGTTCGACAGGTCGATACCCGGACCAGACTGCTCGATATCTGTTGGTTGAATAATCATAGCCACTCCCTAATCTTGTACCTCTTGTTCATCCTGTCCCAAAAACTTCAAAAGCCCTGACAGGATTTACAGAATTGACAAGATTCATTGTGAAATCATGTTCCTCTTGTTCATCCTGTCCAATGAATTTCAAAGCTCTGACACGATTTACAAGATTTACAGGATTCCTATTCCCTATATCTTGTTCATACTGTCAAACAACGGCTGCAACCGTGTTTGAGGGCATGCCTTCGCCGGCCTTGTTGACGGCGATGACTCGGTATTCCCAGTCTTTACCGCGTTCCTGGTTGTTGAGTGTTGCTTCGCTTTCCATGGCGAGAGAGACGATCATCCAATCGCCCGCGGGCCGTTCGCGGCGTTCAATTTTGTATGATGCGACTTTGCCGCCGTCGCTCGGGCTTTTCCAATCGAGGAATACCCAACCTTCGCCTTGCTTCGGGATTTCGAGTGTGCGTGCCTGGCCGGGAATCTCCAGCGCGGTCGGTGCCGCTTTGCCACCCCATCCGAGCAGGGACAACTTGGCGTCATCATAGTCGACGGTGTCCTCGGCGTAACGAAGCACGGCCCTCATTGAATCTGTGAGTTCTTCGAGCCCGGCGTCCTTGGTAACGGTGGCCTGTTCGGCTGCAGCCCGTGCTGCCACACACTCGTCGCCCAGAGTAATAAACGAA
>JAGMDR010000538.1 GCA_023128595.1 Planctomycetota bacterium
GCCATATTAACTTAACAAAGGCGAGGTTAAACTTCAACCCGCACGCCCTTTCACATAGTAAAGATGCTGTCCGGCTCGACATTATTGCGGTGTTGAGATGATGAAATCCTTCGTTATCGGCAAATAAATGGGCCTTATAGTGGCGGCAGGGCCGATAAATATTCCCGGGCGCACTTACCCGACCGCTGTGAGAAAGGCTTCGATATTCTGCGTTGAAACCTCGCCCGGCATACCGCCGCCGCAGGACAGGATAATCCGGCTTTTGTCGCCGACGCCCTGCAGCGCCGCCCGGACACTGTCGCGCACATCCTCCGGCGTCCCGGCGGCAAGGACGTCGCGAGCTGGAATATTGCCAAGCAATGTCACGGCGTTGCTCGTAAGCTCCTTCATCAGGCCCAGCGTGTGCTCGTAGCTGAAGTTGAACAGGTTCACCCCGATTTGCTCGAGGTACGGCGCACAGACAACGCCTGCGGCGTCGTTGTGGAAGAATCTGACGGCAATGTCGAGCGATTGGAAAATGCGCGTCAGATAAGACAGCACCATTTCCTTGAAATCGTCCTCTCCGAGAAAACCCACAATGTCATCGAGGATGAATACGCCGTCGATCGATGAGAACGTCTGCGCCTGAAGCTCGAGCCAGTCGATGATAAAATCCGTCACGGTCCCGAGCAGCTTGTGGATATGGTCGGGATTGGTGCGGATTGCCATAAGGAACTCCGTGCTGTCCATCAAAAACGAAGCGATGTTCATCGGCCCGCGAGAGACCGCGAATTTGATGGCGTGGCCGGCCTGATCGATTTGGCCCTGGTAATGTTTTAGGCGATTGAGCACGAACGGCGGCAGGCCGTCCGTCTTCGGGTTCGGCCTGGCCAGATCGTTAACTTGCGCAATATCGGTAATGATCTTCTCGGCGAAGGGCAGCTCGTTTTCCTGCCACGAGCACTTGGCGCCGAAGGCCGAAGGCTCGGTGCACATCCCGAACTCAGACCAGAAGCCCGGCAGGAAAATAATTTCAGGGAATTGCCGCACGGCCTTGAGATTGGCCTCGAACCACATCCGCTCGCTGGAGAAATAATCGAGCGTGGAAATCCCCGCCCAGCCCGGAAGCCAGGGACTGTCGATAACAAACCCCACCGGCACCGGCTCGAGCACTTCGCCGTCTATAACAGTTAGCAGTTTATCCCATTGCTCGGGTGTCATGCCGCCGCTGTCTGCGCCTTACCCTTGCGCTGGAAGTGGACAACTAAGATAAGCCCGACGAAGGCTCCGACTACCACGATGCTCCAGGCTAACCCTATTCTCGACCAGAGGCTCCATATACTGACGAGCGTTGCTATGGCAGTGGCAATTATCATCAAGACATTCCAAAGGATGCGCTTACCGCCTCGCGGCATATTGTCACCTAACATAGTCTTTTGATTCATCAGCAGCAGGAAGGCAAAATATGCAATCGGCAGCAGTATTATGCAAAATACGGAGGTTGGCATGGCCAGCCACGGCGCCGGTTGTTTCCAGAAGATAGCCGCCAGAGCGCCGACCGAGACCATCAGAGCGCCTATGCGCTGGGTCCAGCCTCTCGCGGGCCTGCCCAGCAGCTCGCACAGACAGAGGCCGTTGATGGTCATCAGCACCGTCGCGGCACCTATGCCCATTCCCATCACGCCAAGCCCGAATACAACCTGTGCCCAGAAATCACCCGTCAGTGGGGCCAGCGCATCGGCCAAGTTCATGTTGTCACGCTTGACAAGCATTGCAGCCAGCTTCCTGTCGGCGAGCGGCAGGGCCTTTGTTTGCTGCTCCAATTGCTCAAGCGAAAGCGCCTCGACCTTATCGGCACCCATTTCAGACCCAAGGCGCTTTTTCAACAGCTCATTGTATGGGCGGACGAGATTTGTGGCCGGGGCAATGAGCTTGCCTTGTTCGTCAACCTCGCCGAGGAAACCCTCAGCGGGCTTGACGTGAAACTGCGAAGCCGATGCAATTACCACAAGGCCCGTTGCGAGGATGAAAGGGATGAATAGCCCTGTCGAGAGGTCGAAGATAGCCAGGGCGCGGAAGTCCTTGTCCCAGCCTTTTCGCAGCATCGAGTAGGGCAGCAGAAAGGTCATATTGATACCCACCGCAGCAGCGGTGGCAGCTATCATAACGGAGCGCTGCTGGCTGACAACGTGCCTCGTCCAAAAGCCCTGGAAGTCGGGAGCCACGGCCTGGATATAGGGCACAACGGTATCAGCCGGATTGGACAACATTCGCAGCCTTGGAACAAAACCGCTGAATATAGCGCCCCAATCGATTACGCCCTTCAATGTCAACGTGATGACGACGCCTAAGAAGGACAGGACGATCATGCTTACTATTATCTTTATGATGATCTCGAATATCTTTACGCCTCGGCCGCCGGCGCCGTAGAACATCGTCACGGTAATGCAGATCCCGAGCATGAAACCGACACAGATCATCTTGCCCCATGGGTCCGGGATTGCCCCGAGAACGTTCGGCGAGAGATTTTGCTGAAGCGCACGGGTCCCGAGTACAAACTGCGGCATAGACCATACGAGGTTGGCCGCCATTGACGCAAGCAGCCAGCTCCACGCGAGTACGGGGCTGACGTGGTCGTGGATTGCCTTGAGCGGACGTTCCCTAATCGAGAGCGTCACGTAGGAAATCGCACCGAGCATAATGATGCCCAAGATCATGGCTAAGGGCTGCAGCCACATAAACGCAAAACCCACAAGGACGCCCAAGTAAAGGCTCGACGAGAACGATACTCCGCCAAGCGTGATTCCGCTTTGAAGCCAGCCCGGGCCGGACAACTTTAAGAACGTCTTGGCAAGCGCCCCGCGACCCTTCCGACGCGATGCGGCTATCAGCTCGCGGTCTCTTTCAATCTGCGGGTTGGCGTGCATCACCTCCTGCTGCATTTCGGCGTCTTCAGCCATCTCTTAATCTCCTATTCAGCGTTTTATGGGACGTCCTTGGACAGAACATATTCTTTCGTCTTCAAAACCATCTGCGGGTCCGTCTCGAACGGCAGACAGCCCGTACCTATGCAAACTTTGGCCCTATTCTCCGCCAGCGATAGAACCCTGTCAACTTCCTTTTTAACGGCCTCGAAGTTTTTTGCCGTCATCGGTCCCGGGTCCATATTGATTCTGACCGTCACGTCGGGATGCGTTTTCATTCTCTGCATAAACCCTTGCTGGTCGGTTGCAGCCGGGCAGCAGACGTATCCCGTCCCGGTCCAGAGAATATAGTCCAGGATAGGCAAGGTGTCACCGCCCATAATGCAGGGGACCGGATGACCGACAACGGCCGAGGTCTTTTCCATAATCTCCCTAAGCGCGCCAAGCTCGATGTCCCGGAAGCTGTCCGGCGATAGCAAGGGAGGCGCCGCCGCCGACTCGAAAAAAGCGATGTCCAGACCCCGGCGAACAATCTCTTTGCAAAACTCCACCTGCCCGGCTACCAGATGTTTCAATGCCTCGGCCACCGAATCGGGACCGGTTTGGATCTCGCACAAGAGGTTCTCGAATCCCATCAGATTCGTCGCCAAAGAGAAAGGCCCGCTCAAAGGTATTCTAACATCGGCGAGGGGACATTCTTCGGCAACACGTCGGGCGGCCTCGATAACCATTGGAACCCGCCCGGCCGACTTCGGGTCAAACGGCTCAAGGGCGATCAGCTCTTCTGTGGTTGAATAGGGATGCCGAGAAATTGCGGGAATGCCGTTGCCCGAAGGTCTGCTGACTTCCGCACCGTATGCCTCGGCCTCCAGATTGTAAATGTCGATGCCCACAACGACGGGCCGATGTTCGTAGAGTCGAAAAGCCTCGATGTGACCTTCGGCTAAAAGCTCTACATCCCGCGAAACCTCCCATGGGCCCGCGCCGATGACCCGCGCGGCGTGCTCATATACCGACGGTGAAAACTCCATACCCGTCAATTCCCTTCCCGACGAATGCTAACGCAGGCAAATCGCGGCTTATATATCCGTCAGCAGCGAGCCGAATACCTCGGCGGTGAACAGGTAAACCTCCGTCTCCGGCTCCCGCCAGGCATCGGCCGCCAGACCGGCCTTGTGTGCGCAGCAGTACGAGAGAAAGTCCTCCTTGCTCCAGCCGGTCTCGGTCGCAACCTGAGGTAGAAAACAGCCCGACGCTCGCCCTTTCTTTATGTAGATGCCGTCAACCCCCAACCGAAGACTAAGCGCATCCTCCGTCCGCTGCAAAGGCGACAAGACCGATATCTCCACGTCGAGCTGCTCCAATTCATCGGCCGTTATCGGGTCCGCAAAAAAACGCGGGTCACTCGTGGCCGAGCTCTTCGCCATCTCGCCGACCAGCTCAATCAGCGGCCTCTCGGATGTGAATTGCCCGATACACCCCCGCAGCCGCTCGCCATTCTTCAGCGTAACAAAACAACCACAAGGCGCGTTCAGCTCCGGATCGTCCGACTTCGCCTCCGGCACCGCCTCCCGCCTGATGACCGCCTCAACGGTTTCGCGGGCAACCTTCAGAAGTGTTTGTTTCTGAGCATCGTTCATTTCTCAAACGCCAAATATATGCCCTAACTTCTTTATCGCATAAACCACAACTGCAAGCAGTACGATAACCGCAATAGTGGCGAGATTAAAGTATTTTTCTATCCACCGCCGGGCCCTTTCGCCGAGAAAATAAAAGAGCAGGGACTCACCACCAAACCTCATAGTGCGAAATACCACACTTATCGTCACAAATTTCACTAACGAAACCTCGGCCATTCCGCCAAGCCAGCTAAAGAGCATATACGGAACCGGCGTAAGGGCCGAGATCGCAATCGCCCAGAAGTCGTACTTCGTGTAAAGATCCAGCGCGAGTTGCGCCTTTGTCCCAAGCCCAATGGTGCTGAACAAATCCACCACTCGCTCCGGCCCGATAGCCAAACCGAGTGAAAAAGCAATTGTCCCCCCAAGAACGGAAAAGAACGCACACGTCAGCCCGTATCTCAACGAGCGCTTCGGCTTGCCAAGGCAAAGTCCGATCACCA
>JAGMDR010000539.1 GCA_023128595.1 Planctomycetota bacterium
TAATCGTCGGCGGGGTCGGTGCTTTGGCCGACCGGTAGTGCGGCCGAGCACGTCAGGAACAAGGTCAAAAGGATTGACGTTTTTGAGTTCGCGAGATTCATACTGATTGATCTTCCTTAGGTCTTGTATTCATCATTTCCTGTATTTGTCGATATTGAACCCTTTCGGGGGTTCCTTGTCGAGAAGGTGTTTTACGAAATAGTCCCAGCGTTTGCGCGTGAAATACGATCCACCGACGCCGTGGCCGGCGTTGGGGGCGATGATCATATCGAAATCCTTGTTGGCCTTGATCAGTGCATCAACGAACTGTAATGTGGATGCTGGGTGAACGTTGCTGTCCATATCGCCGTGGAGCAGCAGGAGATTGCCTTCGAGCTTGTGTGCGAGGGTGATGTTGGACTGCTCGACGTAATGCTCTTCGGCGGGGTAGCCCATCCATAATTCGACCCACCAGGCCTTGTCCATTCGATGGTCGTGATTTCCCGACGAGGAGACCGCCACTTTGTAAAACTCCGGATGAGTGAGCAGTGCGTGGGCGGCGTCGTAGCCGCCGGCTGAGCCGCCGTAAAGACCGACACGGGTGGTGTCAATGTAGGGATATTTTCCCGCCAGGTGCTTGATTGCGGCAATGTGGTCTTCGAGCCCGCCGTCGCCGAGGTTTTTGTACGAGTAGTTGTGAAAGGCCTTGGAGCGCTTGCCTGTCCCCAAGCCGTCGACAATAACGGTGACGAATCCGAGCTCGGCTACGTCCTGGGAGCGGTGGAATGCCTTGAATGATTTTGGCACGACAAAACTATGGGGGCCGGTGTAAATGTTTTCGACGACGGGGTACTTCTTCGAGGGGTCGAGATTCGTGGGTCTAAAGAGGACGCCGTAGATGTCCGTTTTGCCGTCGCGTGCCTTGGTGCCGAAGGGCTCGGGCCATTTCCATCCGGAGTCGAGCAGCGGTTGGACGTCGGCGCGTTCGAGCTCGCAAACGAGCCGGCCGTCCGAACTGCGGCGAAGCTCAGTAACGGGCGCCATATCCACGCGTGAGTAGGTGTCGAGGATGTACTTGCCGGACGGAGAGAATTTTACCGAGTGCTCACCGTTGCCGGGCGTCAATAGGGTAAGGTCGGTCCCGTCGAGATTGATTCGATAGACGTGCCGGAGGTATGGATCGCGGCCTTTTTCCCTTCCGCCGGCGGTAAAGAAAACGTGCCGAGCTTTTTCGTCCACGCGCAGTATGCCCCGAACGACCCAGGGGCCTTTTGTGATTTGGTTTTTAAGCGTGGCCGAATTCGCGTCGTAGAGGTAAAGATGGCACCAGCCATCGCGTTCGGAGGACCATATTATTTCGTTGCTGTCGTCCAGATACTGGATATAGGTCATAAGCGGGTCAACGCAGGTCTCGGAGCGCTCTTCGATGAGGGTGCGAGTTTTGCCGGTTTCGGCGTCGGTCTCGTAGAGGCGGATGAGCTTGTAGCCTCGCTCTCTGTAGCGAAAGGTGAAGGTCTTGCTGTCCTTTCTCCATCGCACACGCGGGATCTCCGAGAAGTAGAGCATTGGAATGGGTTCGGCGTCGAGCTTTGTGTTGGTCTTGTTTTCGACGTCAAAGAGGTGGAACTCGGCGTGTGGGACGTTAGGCTCGCCGCCGAGGGGATAAACGTAGGAATACAGGGTGGGCCTGACGCCTTTGGCCGGGACGGGCTTGACGAGGTGAAACCACCCGCTCTTGCGCTGGTCAATCCGGCAGGCGACGAGCTTTTTGGAGTCGGGCGACCAGGTGCCCGTCATTGAGGCCTTTATCTGCGCGTGGATTCCTTTCTGGATAACGGGTATTTCTCTCGGGCCCGGGAGCGAGGATGCGTAGTCGTAGAATTGCTCGCCGTCATTGCTCAACTGGAATTCTTCTTTGGTCTCGGTTGAGCGGACGTAGAGATTATAGTCTTTTCTGAATGCCTCCCATTTGCCGTCGGGAGAGCGGACGGTACTTCTTGGGGCCCCTGAGCGCCGGCGGCGGGAGGGTCGCCGGTCTTGCTCGGTTTTCGGCTTCTCCTCAGTCTTCGTGCACTCGTAGGTCTTTAGGTCGCATTTCCATTTGGTGCCGGCCGCTTCAAAGAGGATATGCCTGCCGTCTTTGGTGAAGCCGATGGTCTCGAAGGGCAGATTCTTGGCGGAGTAGTCCTCCTCGGCGGCTTCGGAGAGGGCCCTGGCGAGCTTCTTGTGGTTGAATGCCCGTCTGCGGTTGCCCTTATCCGGGTCAACAAGGATGAACTGCTTCTTACCATCCCGCAAATCATTGCGGTACCAGAAGCGGTCGGTCTCGGCGATCCAGTTGGGACGCACCTGGGTCTTGAATACAAGCTTAGGGTTTTCAGAGCGCACGTGCACGGCGCGCTTATAGTCTTCAAGCGTGCCCTGAGCGCGAGCGATCGGCGAGGCCAGGCTGAGCAGTACCAGTACGGGAAGTATTTTGTGAGAGAATCGGGATATTTTTATCATTTGTCGGCCTTTATTGGTTAACAGCAGTATTGTAGGGCACGTGCGCATTTTCAGGCGGACGAAGCTTCTTCTACTTCGTCGATGGTTCTTGGTATATGCTTGCCGAGGATGCGCCGGCCTGATTCGGTTACGAGGATGTCGTCTTCTATTCTGACGCCGCCGAAGTCTTTGTATTTTTCAACAGCGTCGTAATTGACGAAGGCCTCGCATTTCCTTTCGGCCTTCCATCGGTCGATTAGCTCGGGTATGAAATAGATACCGGGCTCGACGGTTATTACAAAGCCGGGCTCGAGCTCCTTGCCGAGCCTTAGAGACCGCCAGCCGAACTCGGGGTTGCGTTTGATTGTGTCGGTGTAGCCGACGTAGTCTTCGCCGAGGCCCTCCATATCGTGTACGTCGAGGCCCATCATGTGTCCCAGGCCGCACTGGAAGAACAGCGTGTGCACCCCGGCATCAACGGCTTCGTCAAAGTCGCCTTTGACTAAGCCGAGTTCTTTTAGGCCCGAGACGAGGCAATTGGAGGCGAGGCGATGAACGTTTCTAAATTCCACGCCGGGCTTTACAGCCTGGATTGCCTGCCGCTGGGCGTCGAAGACGATTGCGTAAATTTCCTTTTGTCGCTGGGAGAATTCTCCGCTTATCGGGATTGTCCGGGTGATGTCGGAGGCATATCCGAGGGCGCTTTCGGCGCCGGAGTCGTTGACGGCGATGTCGCCGGCTTTCATTAGATTGCCGTGGTAATGGTTGTGCAGAGTCTCGCCGTGGATTGAGAAGATAGTCGGAAAGGAAAGACGACCGCCGTGTGCCAGTGCGATTCCTTCCATTGCGCCGGCAACCTCTCTTTCATAGACGCCGGGCTTTGCCATTTTCATTGCGGTCGTCTGCATTTCGTATGCGATGTCGATGGCAAGCTCGATTTCGCTGATTTCTTCTTCGCTTTTGATGGACCTTTGGGCCACGACAGCCCTTATAAGCTCCTCAGAGACTCGATTCGGGACCTCGGCGGCGGGGATCGCGAGGAGCTTTTCGATTTTCAGGAGATTGTCGCCCCTGTATTGCGGCAGGAAATGAATGTCCCTGCCTTTTTGGATGGCTGCTTTTAGTGTGTCGCCGAGCTTGCTCGATGGTGAGCTTTGAGTGACGCCTATTTCGGCGCACTTGTCTTTTAGGGCCGGTTGGGGACCCATCCAGATAATCTCGTCAACAGTGAGGTCGTCGCCGAAGATGCACTCGGTCTGCTCGTCGACGTCGATAACGCCGGCCAGGCCGGGGAAATCGAGTCCGAAGAAATATAGAAACGAGCTGTCCTGCCTGAAAGAGTAGGGGTTGTCCGGGTAGTTCATCGGGCTTTCTTCATTACCCAGCAAAAAAATCAGTCCGGATTGGACCTGAGTTCGCAGGCGTTTTCTTCTCTGAATATACACGTCAGTAGGGAACATCTGTTATTCACCTCCAGTTGGCTGTTCTTTTTGCGTCAACAAACTGACGACTATCAGGCAAATCACCGAGAGGGTTATGGCCGGCAGCACTGCCTTGAGCTTTGCCAATTCTGTGGGCAAATGTGCCCTTATTACTTCCTCCCACAAAAGCGTAGTCACCATCCCTGCGAGGATCGAGGAGATTGCGCCCTGTTTGGTTGCGCCTTTCCAGAGCAGGGCCGCGACGAGGCAGGGGGTAATCGCTGAGCCATAGACGGTAAAGGCATATAACGCCTTTTCAAACACGGTCGTGCTCTCGGCGAACGCCAGCGATACCAGCCAGGCGATCACTCCGAATGTCAGCACCATAAAGCGGCTCATAAAGATGATTCGTTTTTCGGAGGACTTTGGATTGATGTAATTCTGGTAGACATCCTTGATGAACGTAGTCGCCGGGACCAGCAGAAACGAATCGGCGGTCGAGATGATGATGCCGACTACCGTGATCATAAAGATTATGCCAATCCCCAAGGGCATAAAATGACGGGCGGCATAAATCAGGACGTAGCGCCCGTTTTCGGGATCAGGGGTCAAGCTGCCGGCGAACCAGGCTTCGGCAATGATCAGCTCTTCGACGATCAGGGCGAGGAAGATCATAACGACCACTGCGGTGCGTGCGCCCTTGGCGTTCTTGCTGGCGAAGATCCGCTGGTACTGGTTGGCGTCGCCCATCACAAGGAGGAAGACGGGCAGGAGGAAATTGATATAGTCTGCGGGGCTAAAGACCCCGAACAGTTTCATGTGGTCGGGACGGTCGGCCATCGCGGCGAAATTGGCTGCCATACCGGCGAAACCGCCGGCCTTTATCAGGAGCACCGGAAAGGCAATCAGGAGGGTAACTGTGATGATTACTCCGGTGACGACATCTGCGAACGCCAGGCTCAGCAGCCCGGCCAACATTGTATAAGCGATGATGAAAACGGCGGCGATTATCGTCGCTCTATGGGCCGTCAGTACCGGTTCGTGGAGATAGGTTTGGCCCTGCCCGGGCATTTCACTTAGGCGGTAGATTGCGTCGCGGTTTTTGAAGTCGGTGTCGTAGCCCTGCATCATAATTCGGATAAAATTGTTTTCTTTAATCGCGACGGTGTTCTTCAGCCGGCGGAGCCTGGTCTTATCTTCTTCGGAGGCATTTGGGTCCTGTTGAACATTCTCCTCCAGCTTTCCAAGGTCTTCTTTGAGGGTCTTGTTTACTTCGATGATTTCGGTGGCGGGGACGACTTTGACGGTGAAGGTTTCGGGGGTTTCGGACCAGGTGTCGGATGGTCTTGTTTTGATGTTGAATTTGATTTCTGCGGTTCCCGTCCAGTCTGGTGGGGGCTGATAATGGAAGTATCCTTTGCGGACCTGGTTCTTGGTGAGGGTGTCACCGGAGGCAAGGGATACTTTTTCTTTTTTTCCTGCGATGACCTCGAGGACCATACCGCCGGCGTTGAACTGGTAGCTGACGATCACCATATACGCGATTACCAGAGCGATCACCGCCAGCATCCTGGCAGTGGCGCCGTAGCGTCGGCCGATGATCTCGGGAACAGAGAGTGCCTCGACATTGCGGGCACGCGTGGCGATGAAGGACAGCAGGATCATACCCACGAAGGTCCCCAAAGGCAGGAAGAACGCGGCCATGCCGACCTGGTAAGTTTTCCCGGCGTTGCCCACGATAGAGCCTGTACCGATCCAGACGGCCAGCATTGTGCAGACCATAACCCAGGGCGATAGGGTCCGGCCGGCGACGGTGAAATCCTCCTGCGTTTTGACCTGCCGGGATTTATAGACTCCAATGACGGTCAGGACTAACAAATAGACAAATATGGCGATTAGGTAAGTCATATTCTCCTCGGCAATATATTAAGGTTCAAAATGTAAGTGGTTATTCATAACTGTTTTGTTATATGGCTTAGTGAACATTGCAGCAGAATTGTATGTGTCATTTCACGAACTGCTCGACAAAGTATTTGGGCGTTAAGGGCTCGCCGGTTGCGCGCTCGATCATTTCGTTCCAGTGATAGCGAGCGCCGGGGCCGAGGACTCCGGCCCGAAGATACTTGCCGAGTCTTTGGTCGTCCACGTAACTGACGTTCTTGTCCGATTCAAGCTTCATTACCTTGTGAACGAAGTAGTGATGCAGTTGCGAGGCGAACAATTCACCCAACATATAGTTGTGATAATAGCACGGTGCGGTGGTGAAGTGGAGCTTGGACGCCCAGCCTGCATCAACGGGGCCCGGAGGCCTCTTGACGAGCTGGTATTTCTCGACGAGGCGCCACCAGAGGTTATTCAAATCCTGGTCGGGATCGGCGTAAAGCTGCTTTTCAAAGTCGTACATGACCATGGCCCATCGGGCGAACAGCACCTGCTGAAACTGCAGATACTTCCAGCTTACCTCTTCGACCTCGGCGCGCCGGGCGTCGGTCAAATCGAGCATTTTCTGCATCCAGGCGGCATTACGGCTCAGTCGCCCGAAGAACATCGCAACCGCTTCGGTGGTGAAGCTGTGGGGCGGCTCTCGCAGCAGCCAGGGCTCTTCGCGGTCGTGGTATTTGCTATAAACGGCGTGGCCCAATTCGTGAAGTATGGTCTCGGCCCAGCGCTCGGTGTCCTGGAGGTTGCACAGGATGCGGACGTCGCCGCGGCGGTCGATGTCGGTGCTGAAGGCGTGGGGGTATTTGCCCTCGCGGTCGTAGAGGTCGCTCCTGTCGAGAATGTCGTCCACGGGCAGACCGACGCTGGCGTAGTAGTCCTCGGCCAACTTCCTGATGTCTTTATCTTTATAATAGACGTCCAGATCCAGCTCGTAAACCAGGGGGGTCCTCTGGAAGAACGGGTCGTGATAATGCCAGGGCATCAGGTCTGCGGGGGCGATGCCGTAGCTGCTGGCTAAGATGCCGTCCAATTCGGCCTTCAAACGGGCGAATGGCTTTTTGGTTAGCTTATCAAGCTCGGCGAAGATGCGGTCGAGATCTTCGATGCTCTGCTCCGAAGCTACTATCGACATAGTGTGATAGTTGTCGAAGCCTACCTTTCCGGCGGCCTCGTTGCGGAGCTTGACCAGCTCTATGAGGTCGGCAACGATAACGTCTCCGACCTGTTTGCTCGCACGCCAGGCGAGCTCTCTGGTGCGGACGTCCTTTTCGGTGGTCATTATCGTGTAGATGTCACTCATCGTAACCTTTTTCCCGTCGATCTCGCCGCGATACGTGTTGTATTTTTCCTGGACCTTGGTGTCCGCATCGACAAGTTTCTCGAGCAGTTTCGGCGGTATCTGATTCGTCAGATACCCGTAGTACAACTTGTCCAATTGGCGAGCCAGCCTGGAGTCCGTAACGACGCCGGACTCTCTGAGCTCTTTGAGCAAGGCGAAATCTCGCGGATTGCTGTAGATTTGGCGAATTTTGAGCTGTAATCGGCCGAGCTTATCGTAGTCTTCGGCATTGCCGGTGGTTGAGGCGTCCCAATAGGCAAGGTTGGCCTTTGTTGTCAAAGGCTCAACTTCTCCGACGTGGGCCATGACGAATCCGGCGAAGCTTTTTTCATTTGCACCCGGTGCGCAGCCGAAAAGCAGCACGCCAACGACAAGCATTAGTCCGGCAATCAGAAGATTTCTCACAGGTTTATCTCCTTATTAAAGTCAATAAAGCTCCTGCAAAATTGCAGATCTCATAACCCAATGGAAAAGGGCTCGCATACACACCCAATCGGCCGCGCCGGTACAATCTGCACAAGGCGCCCTTTTTGACCATCGTGCAAGAGCGAATCAGCAGGAACAATATAGCACCCTTTGGACCGGACGTCAAACTCTCGTATTGTTGTTGTGGCACGGCCATCTTGGCCGTGTTTTCACGGGCTCCGAAGCCCGTGCCACTGATGGCAGGGCGCCCAACGCAGGCCTGGAGGCTCTCAGAAAGATTGGTAACCGTTCACGGGGTGATATGT
>JAGMDR010000054.1 GCA_023128595.1 Planctomycetota bacterium
GAGGGCCAAATTAGGGCAACCAGGGGGGTAATTTGGACCTCTGGGGCCCCAAACGATTTTTCTCGGTCTTCCGAGTCGCGAAATACACCTATCCATTATTCGGAAGAACCGGAAATTTCTGTAACTTTTCACCGCTTCGCGCAATTGCAATATTGGAACGATGAGATAAACAAATCCACCGGTCGGACCAGGTGGAAGGGACACGCAATGGATAATCAGGAAACAGAAAAGGAGCTAAACAGGCGCGGCTTTTTGCATTCAAGCGCCGCAGCAGGGGCCGGACTCGTATTGTCCCGCGTCGCTTTCGCCCAGAGCACCGGCAAGAAACCGGATGATCTGAACATAGCCTTACTCGGCGCGGGGAAACAAGGCAGAATCCTTCTGACGGAGTGTTTGAGGATCCGCGGTGTCCGCATACGAGCGCTCTGTGACATATGGAAAGCATATAACCAGAGGCGAACATCAGAGATCCTGAAGAGATACCGGCAGAAGCACAATGTGTACGACGATTACAAAGAGATGCTGGCCAAAGAGAGGGACCTCGACGCGGTGATAATTGCAACGCCGGATTTCTGGCACGCCCGACAGACTATCAACTGCCTCAAGGCGGGCCTCCACGTCTACTGCGAGAGGCCGATGGCCACGAGAGTTGGAGACGCGAGGCGTATGGTTCGTGCAGCAAGAGACGGCGGCAAGCTTCTCCAGATCGGTCACCATCGACGAAGCAACCCGCGATACATTCACTGCTACGAGCAACTCATTAGAGGAGCGAACATACTGGGACACGTTGAGGTCGCCAATGCCTTTTGGCATATCCCTTCCTGGAGGCGCGGCTGGCCCAAAACCATGCACATTGAACCGCAAACGCTGGCGAAGTATGACTATGAATCGATGGAACAGTTTGCCAATTGGCGATGGTGCAAAACATTGGGCACCGGCGTTCTCGGCAGCTTTGGCTCCGACCAGATTGATGTCTTCAATTGGTTCTTTGAAGGGCATCCCCGTTCGGCTGTGGCGCTGGGCAGCATCAGTGAGCAAGACAGCAGAACGCAGCAATGGCCCGACAAACTCACCGCTGCCTGCGACTACCAAACCGAAAACGGAGATGTTAGGGCCCTCTATCAGACGCTCTCGGGTTCCAACGCACTTGATCACTTCGAGGGCTTCATCGGTGAGAACGTCGCCCTCATAATCTCGGATGGCCTGTTCCGTCTCGCCTGCAACCTGGTTGGCGTGAGGGCTTGTTGGGCATCAGGCAAGTGGGGTGGGGATCACGTGAAAGACCTCCGCTCCTCACCAATGCGCGAAATGACATTGGGAGCCTTGGGAATGAGTGACTTCCTCGGAGTCTTAGCTGTTGAAGAAACGCATACACGTCAACCTCCTGTCATGTCCGATTTGCAGCTTTCGGTGAAACTCGATAAGCCTCCGCTTCAACTGCACCTGGAGAATTTCTTCGAGTCGATTCGCAGCCGCGGCAAGGTAAAGCTCAATTGCCCCGCCGAAGTCGGATACGAGACCGCCGTTACCGTGCTGAAAGTCAACGAAGCCGTCGAAGCCGGCCGAAAACTCGAATTCAAACCCGATGAGTTCAAAGTTTAGACAAAAGTGCACAGATCGTTTATCGTAAGTGCCGGAGCGGTGCGTCGGAATAACTCCGGCTCAGCGGGCGCACGGACATGGAAATTAGGATACGAATAACCAGAACTCGGTTGATTGTTGGCGGCATCCTTGTAGTGTTGTTGGGGATTGTCCTGCTGCTCAGAACTGCCGTCGTTGGGCCAAACGCAGTTATCACAAACCGCAACACCTTTCAATCGTTGTTTGTAATACCGAAAGAGCTTCGTGAATTTCCCGTAGAGAAATACATCGCACAGGGTGACTGGTTTATTTACCGTCGGTGCGCCCGGCCGAATGGCCCACGCCACTGGCGCCTGCAGGTCGTTGCGGCCGACGACGACCTGGAGAAGTGGAAAGATGCCTTTCGCAGCTATCTCAAGCTGCGCGGCAAGTATATTGAGCGATGGAGCGACGCGCTGTGGCCGAAACAACCACAGAGAATGTACTTGCGCCCGGATAGCGCTGCCGACGCATCGGGCGCGGTCACGTTCAAAAACGCCTCCGGCGAACTCTACATAACCTTCGCATATTATCAACCGCGCTGTGCACATAGATTATGGCAAACAAAATACGGCAGATTCCTCGCCTCTCTTCTTCGCAAGATCGGCCTACCCGTAGATACGGTAACTCGGCCCAGTTGAACTCTCTCAATGACCCTCCAACCAAAATTATAGCACTACTGTGAGAGATTCACACAACGCCGGCCCACAAATCAGAGACTTGAAGTCTCTTGCGTGCTCAGAATTACTTGACGTTCCTACAGAATTTGGAGATAATCCGCCGAAATATCCTTTGAGGTAATGCTGTGCAAATATCCGATTATGGCTGACGAAAAGAGAAATACTTGGCTTGCGAGAACGAAAAGGACTATTACTGCAATACTGCCCGTCTCCAAAAAACGCAGGGGTAAATGCGTCGGCTGCGGCGCGTGCTGCAAGCTGCCTAACACCTGCCCTTTTCTAAAATACAAGCCGGACGGCAAATCACATTGCGCCATCTATGCGATTCGCCCGCTGAATTGCAGAAAATACCCGCGAACGGAATCCGAATTCATCACTGCAGATACGTGCGGTTTCAAATTCGAGTGAAGCCGACTCGGCCGGCGTATTGACATCTCCGGCGATTCGCAGTTGAACGCCCCTATTCTGCCCTGCGCTTTCTTAGCAAAGCCAACCCGCCCAAAGTCAACAAAACCCCGGTGGCCGGCTCCGGTACAGTCGGATTGCCCGGCGGAAACGGAGGGTCGTCCGGGGGGAACGGCGGGTCATCCGGAGGGAACGGATCGTCTCTTTCGGTTGGCGGCATCGGGTTGTCGGGCTGGTCGCCACCACCACCGCCACCTGTACGGGAACCTGCGGCACTGATTGTCGGGCCAGGGCTCACAAACGCTCCGCTTCCTCCTCCTCCGCTGGGCGTCGTGTTCTGTCCCACAACCAGTTGGTCGTCCTCAACTTGCCGGAAGACCGCAATTATGATTTTCGGCTTCTCAAGATAGGCAGTGGTCTTGTTCGCTGTCGGGTCGAGGACGTCGCCCAGCCAGTAAACAAATTGGTAGCCGGGCTTTGGGACCGCGATTAAGGTAATTGCTGAACCCGGTTCATAATGGTGAACGCCTAACTCTGGACTTACTATGCCCCCTTGAGATGGGGTCTGTTGAAGCAGCAACGCAATCCCTGGCGTCTCGCAATGTGCCGGCTCGACCAGGAATAACGCAACAGCCGCAAAGGCAAGAATTAAAACATCAGATACACTAACTGTCCGACTAAAGCGCTTCATCACACTTCCTCCTTACTTGTAACAAAACCCGAACCTTTGCTGATCGCAAAAACCCTATATTGCCAAATAAATGTACACCCTTATAGCCTTATTTAACCAAAACGCCTCTCTTGAAGTCAAGCCTTTTTTTCCGTCTTTCTGGTCCCTACCGCCAAAAAATTGCAGGCAATTGCCAAGAATCACCCCTGCCGGGCTGTTTTTGAGTATTTCTGGCAATCGATACGAAAAATCTTCTTAAAAAACTCTTCAAAAAAAAGGCTTTTTGGGGGGGAAAACGTTATCTGCCTGCGCACAGACCTACAAGAAGAAACCGTAGTCTGCCGAGGCACAGGCTGATTGCTGTCCGGCTTTACCGGTTTGTTTTGGACTTTCTAATCGGCTTTTGCTGCACAAATCGGCTGATGTTGCGAATCGCCTGACGAAGCCGCTGCTCATTTTCCACCAGGGCAATCCGCATATAGTTTTCGCCGTTTTCGCCGAACGCCCTGCCTGGAGCGATCGCCACCTCAGCGTGCTCCATAAGGTCCATCGCAAGGTCAATGCTGCCCTTGCCTTTAGAGTGTTCCTCGGGCACTTTTGCCCAGACGAACAT
>JAGMDR010000540.1 GCA_023128595.1 Planctomycetota bacterium
TATACGCTGTGAACGGTTACAACTTAGTGGTACGGAGCGCTTCATTAGTGTAGAATATAGGCTACGTGTCAAAACGAGTCGAGGCTTCTGCAAAATTGCAGAACTCATAAACGAGTCGAATAAGGAGGCCGAAAATGATTACGCAAAATATCGCCAAAGATGCAGAAAAGAAGAATCTGACCCGACGACAATTCTTGAGAACAGGTTGTATGGCCTTGTCTGGTGCGGCGATCGGCTCAGGGGCGCAGAGGCTCTTGGGTGCAGGAAGTCCAAAACCCATAGAGGTGCGGAACATCGATCCGGGATTCATCGGGCCCCAATTCTTCGACAAACGCGAAGAGGAAGCGCTGTTAGAGGTGCTGGAATCGGGGTCTCCTTTCCGTTTTTGGGGGCCGGGCAAACCGACGAAGGTGCTGCGCTTTGAAGAGAATTTTGCAGAATACATGGGCACCCGCTTTGCACTGGGCGTGAGCTCCGGCACGGCAGCTTTGGATTGCGCGGTGGCGGGTCTCGGCATCGGGCCTGGCGATGAGGTGATCGTCCCGGCTTACACGTGGTGGTCGGATTATACTTGTGTGGTCCAGGCGGGAGCCTTGCCGGTCTTTGCCGATATCGACCGCACCCTTAATATCGATCCGAAGGACTTCGAACGAAAGATCACCCCTCGAACCAAAGCTGTCATTGCCGTTCACTTGCTTGGCGGGCCCTGCGATATGGACCCGATCATGGAGATCGCCCGTAAACGCGGGGTGGCGGTCTTGGAGGATTGCGCGCAATGTGTGGGTGGCTCTTACAGCGGAAAGAAACTCGGGTCTATCGGCAAAGTAGCCATCTACAGTTTTCAGATCAACAAAGTGATTACTTCGGGGGAGGGCGGTGCGCTGGTAACGGATGATCCGGTTATTTACGAACGCGCGGCTCGTTTCCACCACATGGGCATAATCGACAGAGTCTTTCGCAACCGTGTGGGAGGCAGCCAGGTGCAAACCTTCGCGGGGGAGAACTTCAGGATGAACGAGTTGACGGGAGCCGTGATCGGGGCGCAACTCTCCAAGCTGGATTTAATGGTAGCTCAACTGCGTCACAATGCGGAGGCCATCTATGATGGCATTAGAAAGCTCCCCGGCATTCGCCTGCGCCACCGTCCCGCGCCGGAAGGTGACATTGGTTATGGTGTCTATTTCGAAATGAAAGACAAAGCAGCGCGCAACCGCTGCATCCAGGAGCTGAGGAAACGAAAGGTGCCGGCATCCACACTAACAGGGTCGGTTCTGCTGCCCGTCGCGGAATCCGTAATCAACAAACGAACCCGGCATCCCAACTGGCCGTCGTTTAACAGCCCGGAAGGCAAGAAAATCAAGTATGGCCCAGACAGTTGCCGGCAAACGCTGGATGTCTTCGACCGTTTCGTCCAAGTCCGCATCGGTCCGAAATACACCGAGCGGATCAACGACTATATCATCGATGCCATCCGCCAAGTTTATAATGCTCTGGCGTGATCTTTTACGAGTGACCGCGGAGTACCCAATTTAGGAGAACAAAGATGAAAGCAATGGATCGCAGGCAGTTTTTGAAAGGTTCGATAGGTGCGGCTACAACCGTTAGCGTCCTGTCTCGGGGCAAAAGTGTTGCGGCTGAAGATAAGGTAATTTTGGGGATAATGGGGGTCGGCGGTCGGGGACGTGCACTCTTAACAAGCCTCGTTAAGAGGACTGATGTCAAGATCAAATATATTTCTGACGCGGATACCCGGTGCTATGGGCCGGCGGCAGAGATTGTGGTCGAAGGCCACAATTATAAGCCGAAGTTTGTGCAGGATTTCCGGCGAATGCTCGATGACCCCGAGGTCGATGCGATCGTTATCGCGACCTCCGACCGCTGGCACGCACTCGGCACAATCATGGCCTGTCAAGCAGAAAAAGATGTCTTTGTTGAGAAGCCACTGTCACTGAGCATTTGGGACGGCAGAAAGATGGTTGAGGCGGCCCGCAAATACAACAGGGTTGTCCAGGTTGGAACGCAAAGCCGCAGCACCCCCTATACGGAAAAAGCCGCTGAGTACATCCGCAGCGGTAAGCTCGGGGATGTTTATCTCGCCCGCGTGTTTCTCATGCAAGAGTCCGGGCCTATCCATGTAGCTAACGTTCAGCCCGTTCCGGAAGGTTTGGATTATGATTTATGGTGCGGCCC
>JAGMDR010000541.1 GCA_023128595.1 Planctomycetota bacterium
GGCCAGGGGACTGAGCAGGACCGCGCTACCGTGTGGTATTTGCTCGATGCCCTAATAGAAAGAGCAGCCAAGTTGGTTGCAGCGCTGCTGTCTTCCGTCGTGCTCAAAACCGGTAAGGGCCGCAACCCATACGTGCCTGTCTGTATTACGGCAGAGGGTACGACTTTCTATGAATTGAAATCTCTCAAGACAAAAGTCCAGTGCTATTTGAAGGGCTTTCTCCAGGAAAAGCACGGTCGGTATGTTGAATTAGTGAGTGTGGAAAATGCGAC
Source organism: Planctomycetota bacterium (assembly GCA_023128595.1). Classification (GTDB taxonomy): domain Bacteria; phylum Planctomycetota; class Phycisphaerae; order Sedimentisphaerales; family Anaerobacaceae; genus DAOVRL01. The sequence continues at coordinate 273 of JAGMDR010000541.1, forward strand.
GCTAATCGGCGCCGCTATTGCAGGTCTGACAAACTGATGTGGAATATCCATAAAACTTTAGTAAGAGGAGTAATGTTATGAAGTCTGATAGTAGCAACACCAACAGACAAAGTGGCCGGTGCGCTTGCGAAAAAGCGGCGCTGGGAAACGGTAAGGCGGTCTCACGTCGTGATTTCGTCCGGACTGCTGGGTCGGCCCTGGCGGGCCTGACCATTGTACCTCGCTATGTTCTCGGCGGGCCCCGGCATACGTCACCAAGCGAAACGATCCAGATAGCTGGAGCGGGCGTTGGCGGCATCGGACACGCCCATCTGGGCGGCATAAGCCAGCAAGCTGGCGCCAAGATCGTTGCTCTGTGCGATGTTGACGATGTTTACGCCGAGCGGACATACAAGCGCTTCAGCCAGGCCAAGCGCTATCGGGATTACCGCGAAATGCTCGATGCCGAGGGCGACAAGATCGACGCGGTCTACTGCGGGACGCCCGACCATACGCACCATGTGATTAGCCTGGCGGCAATAAAGAAAGGCAAGCACGTCTGCTGTGTAAAGCCGTTGACGCTGACCATTCAGGAGGGGCGCATTCTGGCCAAAGCAGCACGGCAGGCCGGTGTTGCCACGCAGGTTACAGCATCGGCCAATACCTCAGACCCGGCGTGTCGGCTCTGTGAAATGATTTGGGATGGGGCTATCGGTGACGTACGCGAAGCGCATGTCTGGTCCAACCGGCCGCTGTGGCCCCAGGGTATGCTCCGCCCGCCGGGAAAGGACCCCATTCCAAACACGTTGGATTGGGACTTGTGGATTGGCCCGGCGGCGATGCGGCCATTTGTGGCCGAGTGGCGTGACGGCGACCTGGCATTGCGCCAGGTCAAGGCAAGCAAAAGACCACGACGGGCAGTGTACCATCCCTGGAACTTCCGCGGCTGGTGGGACTTCGGCACCGGCGCGCTGGGTGACATGGGCTGCCACCATTTCAATATTCCCAAGCGAGCATTAAAACTCGGCCACCCCGTCAACATCAGTGCCACATCAACCCGGGTGATGCCGGAGTCTGCGCCATTAGCCTCAATCGTCACCTGGGAATTCCCAGCCCGAGAGGGCATGCCGCCGCTCAAGGCGGTCTGGTACGACGGCGGCCTCAAGCCCCCGCGCCCCTCCGAACTGGAACCGGGTCGAGACTTACCGCAATCGGCTGTCCTATATGTCGGTGACAAAGGCAAGATGCTGGACAGGCGTATTATCCCGGAGAGCAAGATGAAGACTTACACCCAACCGCCAAAAACGCTCCAACGCCGTGGCGGCACCTGGTCGGAATGGTTCGAGGCTATGCGGGGTGGACAATCTGCCGCCTGCCGGTTCAACTGGGCCAGCCCTTTGACTGAGATTGTTCTATTAGGAAATATAGCTATTCGAACGGGCAAACGAATTGACTGGGATGGAGAGAATATGCGGATTACCAACGACAGGGATGCAAACAAATACATAAAGGAACCCTACCACAACGATTGGTCTCTCGAAGTATAAATGTCCAGTAGCAAGTAATCATATTTGGAAACTGCGCTACTAATCCGGATTCGCCTTGTTGCTACACAAGTTGAGTCTTTCCGGGTATTGCGACCGGCCGGACTGGTAGCTCACCCAGCTTATATTTCCCGGGCGACAGGTCGAGCTTGGATTTAATTGCCCAGTCCCATTTCATAG
>JAGMDR010000542.1 GCA_023128595.1 Planctomycetota bacterium
GAGATTGCCACGGCCCCAAGGGGGCCTCGCAATGACGATAGCCGCTGTGTTTGTTGCAATTCGGGGGGGGATTGTGGTATTATGGCGGGGTTGGATGGCGCTGGGGTGGTTGTTGAGGTGTCGAATGGGAATTTGAGCTGGCTTGAATCCTGGAGGTAATGAAGATGGCCGACAAACGTACACGTCGAGAGTTTATTCGTGATAGTGCGGCTGTGGCAACGGCACTTGGAGCGGGATTGGCACAGGCCAAGGCCGCAGCCAAGTCAAAGACCGGGAAGATTCTGAATTACAATCCCGATATGGAATACCGGCGGTGCGGCAGGACGGGGTTGATGGTCTCGGCTGTCAGCCTCGGTGGTCACTGGAAGCGCGTGGTCAAAGTGATAGGTGGGCAAGAACCGCAGGGATGGATGACAGAGAAGATAGATCGCCGCGATTTCCAGAAGAACCGCTACGACGTTGTCACGCAGTGCATCAATCGCGGTATCAACTATGTCGATGCCTGCTGCCGGGAGGAGATTCTGGCGTACAGCAGGGCACTGAAGGGCCGACGTGACAAGATGTACTTCGGGTATTCCTGGCATATATGGGAAAGCCGGTTCGAGGAGTGGAGACCGGCCAAGAAGCTCCAGCAGGGGCTCGACGACGGGATGAAGGAAGCGGGGCTGGACTACGTCGATGTGTGGCGGATAAGTTTGCTGACTCAGAGCAGCCGGCACAGCGAGGGCGAAGTCCAAGAAGCGGTAAAAGCACTCGATTGGGCCAAGAAGACCGGCCGCGCGCGGTTTACAGGTATCTCATCTCACGACCAACCGCATATCAAGAAGATGATTGAGACGTATCCCGACCAGATGGAGGTTATCCTGACGCCGTACACGGCCAAGACCAAGGTGGTCGCGGATGAGCACGGGCTGTGGGCTGCGATTAAGAAGTACGGCGTCGGCTGGTTCGGAATAAAGCCCTTTGCCAGCAATACCGTCTTCAAGGGTGACAGCTCGCCGGACAGTCCGCACTTCGAGGAGGACAACAAGATTGCCCGCTTAGCTATTCGATATATCCTCTGCAACCCGGCGATTACCGCCCCGATTCCGGGGCTGATTAGCACCCAGCAGGTTGACAACGTTGCGCGGGCGGTCAAGGAGCGCCGCCTGCTCGACGTGAAGGAAAAGGGCGAGCTGGCCGAGGCGATGGACCGTGCCTGGGCGAATCTGCCGGCCAACTATCAATGGCTCAAAGACTGGGAGTACGTGTGATCGAGCGACATGCTCTCTTTTGAAACTTGCCAGTCTCGAAGGAAACGAATATGAGGTGCGGTGTCTATTTGGTGTTGGCTGTTGTTGCAGTAATAACGAGCGTGGTACTGGCCGGTTGTAATCGCCCCGACAACACCGGGACCGAGCGTGCGAAAGATGCCGCCGGTGTTGGGCAGGGCGGTCTTGCGCCCTTGGTTGTCGATGAGGATGCGCCTCTGCTCTTGGATGAGCCCGGCGAAGGTGAGAATCCGTTTGCCGCGATTGCTACAGCCGCTGGCGAGGAAAATGCTGCGTGCTTTGTCTGCCATGCCAACTATCAGGAAGAAGAGCTCACCACCTTGCACGCAGCCGCCGACGTCGGTTGTACCCGTTGCCACGGCAAATCCTACCCCCACCGCAACGACGAGAACCACACGACGGCGCCCGACAAAATGTTCGGCGCCGATGAAATTCGCGCTTTTTGCAGGACATGTCACCCGAAAGACGATCCGGACAAGCGCGATTTACAGAAAAAGCCCTGCACCGATTGCCACGGGAGCCATCGGCTCAAGGTCCGCAGCGTCCGATGGGACAAAAAGACCGGCGAGCTTGTACCAGCCGGCACAGCCAAGTAGATCATTCTGTGGGGATGCGTCCGGTCCACTTGTGCAGTCTTCTGAGCCGAGCGGCCCCACGCCTGTAGTAGAGGTCGTCCAGGGACGAAAGGTGTCGCTGCCACAGTTCATCCCGGGCTGTCCGCCAGCCATCGGGTGTGCGCATCAGCTCCATCTCCTCCATGGCCTGGTACAGCGCATCGGCGATGAGTTTGTGGCCCGCGATGCTCGGGTGTACGTGGTCCAGAAGCCATTCGTTGCCCGGGATTGCGTCCTTGATACGTTCGGCAACGAGCGCCTCGACATCCACAAGCGGTACGTGATACCGCGCGGCGACGTCCCGAATGGCCTCGTGCATGGGCTCGAGGATCCGCAGTGGGCAGACGTCCTCCTCCTTTGCCAGAACGAACCACTTCTTCGCTTCTGCGAAGCGCCCTATGCGCGCATAGCACTTACCGAGCAGGTACAGCAGCTCGGCGTGCCGGTTGTCGATTTCGACGGCCTGCTCGAGCAGTCCGATCTTGCCGTAGGTATCGGCCCAGTCCAGCTCCCCCGCCTGCTCGCGTAGTTCCACTATGCGCTGCATCTGATTCTCGGAAAGGCCGGTGCGGAACTGCGACTTGAAAGGCGGGCAGTCCTTGAGGTTGGAGGGCGGATTGGCCAGGATAATCGGTACGCCCGCCTCGCGGCACATCCGCACCATAGTCTCCAAATTGCGCCCGAAGTGTTCGATCGTCCCCGCGCGCCAGAGATCGTCGCGATGATAGCTTGCCAGCCCGTCCTCGAAGTCGAGCTTGGCCTGGGCCTCGGCGGGCAGAACGGTCTTCGATGAGCCTCCGGCGTTCGTGCCTCGGCCGCGACGACGCGACAGGTAGCGATTTCCAAGAGAGTAGCTGCGCAGGTTGAGCAGGACGCTGTGCAGGCGGACCAGTGCGCGCGGCATTTTCTTGATGCGTTCGTATGTCCTGTTCTCGAGGAACTCGTTGTGCCCCATGTAGATGATGAATAGGTCGGGCTCATACTCGAGCAGCTCGCGCATTATGGGAACGAGGCGATAGCTGGCGTATGATATCCCGCCGCAGTTGAGGACTTCCGGTTCCGCTTGGGGCCGGGCCGCTTGCAGGCTGAGCTTGAGCCAGGTCGTAAAGGACGTCTCGACCGCGTAGGGCCTGCCCTGCACGGTTGAGCCCCCGAGGCAGAAGACCCGCAGCGTGCCCGGCCCCTTCGTTGCCGCGAACGACTGTGGCCGGAAAAAGTCCAAACGCTCGGCAGCCGTCTCGAAACGCCTCCCCGTTGAGTCGAGCACGAACAACGGACGCAGGCCGCTGAAAGAGACATAAGGGTCCTCAAAATCCATCGCAGGGGCGGGAACGCACAATCTCAGCACCAGCTCGATGAGCACGAGCGGCGAGAGAACAACAATCAGCGCTGCAAAGCGAAACACAACCCAACGCAGCCTGCCGCCTCGCCCACCTGATTTATTCTGGCCCTTACCTGCCGTCATCGGTTCCTTTTCGTGTCCTTTTCTGCCTTTTCGCGGCCAATTACTCCTAATTTCCCTACCTTAAGCATACCCGCTCTGCACCCAAAACGCAATCCCAGCGCCCCGAGACACCCACCAATATTTCGAGTGCCCCCCCGCAATACGACATACGAAATACGAAAAAACTCCTTGCACAACACCTCGCAAGAGCGTATAATCGTGTTGAATGGAGTTCTGGAGGCAGAGCTTATGAGAAATGCCGTCGTTATTTTGATCTGCCTGGTCCTGGTGCCGTTCTGCCGGGCAAGAACGATCACCGTCGATGACGACGGCCCGGCCGATTTCAACAACATCCAGGCCGCAATAAACGACGCCAACGACGGCGACACCGTCGAAATCCAGCCCGGCCGATACACCGGCCCAGGAAACAGAGACATCGATTTCCTCGGCAAGGCCATCACCGTCCGCTCAACCGACCCCAACGATCCCAACACCGTCGCCCACACAATCATCGACTGCAACGGCACGGAAGAAGATACGCACCGTGGATTCTACTTCCACACCGCAGAGGATCCAAATTCAGTTCTCACCGGCTTGACCATTACAAATGGAGGTCATGGCTACATTAATGGTGCTGGTATCTGTTGCCAAGCAAGCAGTCCCACTATCATAAACTGTAACATTGTCGGAAATGTAAGCCGTGGCTTCTCCTCGCGCGCTGGTGCACACGAAGGGCGAGGAGGCGCCATTTACTGCGAACAGAGCACAGCAAGGATTGCCAAGTGCGCCATGATTCAAAACACGGCTGATTTTTTTGGCGGCGCGATTTATTTGTCTTCCAGCAATCCCGTCATCACTGACTGCGAGGTTGCCCGAAACGAAACAGGCCTTGACGGCGGAGGCATTTATTGTTACAAGAGCAACCCGGAGTTGGACAATTGCACCATAACCGGAAACTCGGCAAACTCGGCATGGGGTGACGGTGGAGGACTATGTTGTGGTTACTACGACAGTATGCCCACTCTCTGCAATTCGGTAGTAGCCTACAACAAAGCGGGATGGCAGGGCGGCGGAATCAAAGCCAAATACATCACAATATTTAACTGCAAAATCAGCGCAAACTCGGCCGGGGGGGGCGGTGGAATGTTTTTTGGTCGCGAGGGTAGCCAAAGAATCCGTAACTGTCTCATCAGTGGCAATGCTGCCAGCGGCCAGGGCGGGGCGATTGATTGCCAGGGTTCCTCGGCCGCACTGTCCAATTGCACCATCGTCGGCAATAGAAGCGGATACCCCGCCGGCGGCTTCACCCATTCGGGCGCTCCGTATATGCAGCCCAATTCATCAACAATTACCAACTGTATCCTCTGGGGCAACACTACTGAGAACGGGGCACGCTGCAGCACAGACGCCCCCATATTGTTCAAGGGCTCCCAGATTCGCATCTTCAGCAGCCGCTGCCGTCTTACCGTCGCTTACAGCAATATCCACGGCGGTGAGGACGATGTGTTTCTCTGCAGCTATGGGTACCCTCCCCGGCTCGTTTGGGCCAACGGCAACATCGATACCGACCCATGTTTTGCCGACCCAGGCTACTGGGACCCGAACGGCACCCCTGAAGACGCGAATGACGATTTCTGGGTCAATGGTGACTACCACCTGAAATCCCAGGCAGGCAGATACGACCCAAATAGGCAGACCTGGATTATCGATGATGTAACAAGCCCGTGCATCGATGCCGGCGACCCAATGACGCCTATCAGCTACGAGCCATTGCCAAGCGGCAGACGTATCAAGAAGGGGGCTTGCGCCGACGCGATGACCCCGATCGTGCAGGAGCCATTCCCCAACGGCGGGATTATCAACATGGGCGCCTACGGGGGCAGCGGCGAGGCCGGCAAGTCGTACTTCGGCGAACCCGTCTGTGAGGTTATTGTTGCGGGGGATATCAACGGGGACTGCATCGTCGATTTCAGGGACTTTTCGCTCTTGTGCCTGCATTGGATGGAAGATAATAATTGATTATGGATTATTGATGATTGATTATTGGGCCAGGATCCCTTTAGAAGCAAAGGTTTTGTAAAAAAAGCTTGTCTTTGGGGCCAAGGTGGTGATAATGCTGAGATAATGGATTTTGTAATTCTCTGGGCGCCGATAGCTCGAAGGGCCTCCTGGTGCAGCGAATGGCGTTTGGGGGCCGAAGGATAAGGAAATAGACAAGATAGAGGCAGTAAACGATACTATCTTAGTGCTGGTTAAGTTCAGGATTTGGGGGAACCTGCGATTCCTGTCGCACGCTGAGACGTTGAAGGTTTTTCAGCGGGCGTGTGTCAGAGCGGGTATAAATGTGCGGTACAGTGAGGGTTTCAACCCTCGCCCGAAGCTGTCGCTGCCTTTGCCGAGGAGTGTCGGGGTGGAGTCGGATGATGAGCTGCTGGCCCTTCGGGTGGTCTGCAAGGCGGATGTGGCGGGGCAAGTTTCGCAGATTGAGCGGGGACTTAGCGGCCAGTTGCCTGATGGCTGTGAGGTGCATTCGGTTAGTGTGGCCGGCGGCGGCAAGGCTCCGCGGCCTCGTTCGGCGGTCTATGTGCTGGCGGTCAGGCCGGGGTGTCTCGGCGACGAATTGAAGGACAGAATCGAGCATCTGCTGGCAAGTGAGACTGTGGTGGTGCGGCGGCAGGTAGATGCAAGGGCTTCGAGATTCAAGGACGTCGATGTGCGAGGCTTTGTAAGATCGGTTGAGCTGGACGCCGAGGGGGTGTTGGTAGAGTGCGAGATCAGCTCGGCCGGGTCGATACGCGTGGAGGAGATTTTGGAATTGCTGGGGCTGGACGGCGAGAAACTTTCGCGCCCGGTCAGGCGCACGTCTGTGCGATGGCGCCAGTGGTAAATCCAAAGTCCGAAGGTGAAAAACGAACAACAAAACAGGGGATGAGGAAATGGCAAGAGAAATGCTTATAAATGTAGCGGAGTCTGAGGAGTGCCGGGTGGCTGTGGTCGAGGACGGTTCGCTTGAAGAGCTGTACGTAGAAAGGGCGAGCCTCGGCACGCACGTCGGCAATATCTACAAGGGCAGGGTGGTAAATATCGAATCCGGCATACAGGCCGCATTCATAGACTTCGGCACGGGCAAGAACGGCTTTCTTCATATCAGCGACCTGCACCCGCGGTATTTCTCGGGCACGGGCGACAAGCATGTTGAGAGCATCGGGCGCAGAAAAGCCCTCAGGGAGCGCCCGCTTATCCAGAAGTGCCTTCGCAAAGGCAGGGAAGTTGTCGTGCAGGTTACTAAAGAAGGCGTGAAAACGAAGGGCCCGACACTCAGCACGTATCTTGCCCTGCCGGGAAAGTACCTGGTTATGATGCCGTGGATGCGAAGGCACGGGGTCTCGCACAAGATCGAGGATGAGGATGAGCGCAGGAGACTTCGGCAGATTCTTGATCAGAGCAATCCGCCTAAGGGTCAGGGCTTTATTATCAGGACCGCCGGGCAGGGGTGCTCCAAGAGGGACATTCAGAACGACATGAGATATCTGTGCAGGCTGTGGCGGGCCATAGAGAAGCGGATTGATGCTGAAGGTGTTTCCGGTGAGCTTTATCAGGAGTCGGATCTGGTAATCAGGGCGCTGCGGGACGTGTTCAACAGCAAGATAACGAAACTGCTGTGCGATTCGGAACATGTGGTTCGTAAAATCAGGGACTTTCTTTCGATTGTGGCGCCGCGTTTGAAGCGAAGGGTAAGCTATTATGACAGCAAAGTGCCGCTGTTTCACAAGTACAAAATAGAGGATGAAATTGCCAAGATCCAGTCGCGTAAAGTAGAGCTTAAAGGGGGTGGTTCGGTTGTGATCGAGCAGACCGAGGCGCTGGTTTCGATTGATGTCAACAGCGGCAGATCGCACAAGCGGCAAAACGCCGAGCAGACCGCTTACCAGAGCAATCTGGAGGCGGCGACCGAGATTGCGCGACAGCTTCGGCTGCGGGACCTGGGCGGGCTGATAGTGTGCGATTTTATTGATATGCGCACTGCAAGACATCGCAAAGAGGTTGAGAGGGCGTTTAGGGCCGCCGTCAAGACCGACCGTGCGCGTTCGAAGATATTGGGCATAAGCAGGTTCGGCATCGTTGAGATGACACGCCAGAGGATGCGGCCTTCGCTGCACTCGAGCACGTACCTGGCGTGTCCGAATTGCGGCGGGTCCGGTTTTGTCAAGAGCCACGAATCGCTGGCTATCGAGATAATTCGCCTGCTGAATCTCTCGGCGGCGAAGGAGCGGATCAAACGTATCGAGGTCTCCGTCTCGCCAGAGGTTGCCGACTACCTCCAGAACCAAAAGCGAGCCGCCATTGTGGAAATTGAGCAGCTCAGCGAAAAACGAGTGATCATTCATTCCGTGGCCGACTACTCCGGCGAAACACACGACCTGGTCTGTTACAACGAGCGCGGAAGTGTGGTAAAATTGTAATATAAGTGTCTATGGGCGAATTCTGGTAGAAAGATCGAGTGTAAAAACGTTACGGATTAAGCTCGTGAAACAAAAATTGAGCATTAAGCTCCTTTGTAGAGAGGCAGGCCTCTTTGCTGAAGCTGAATCTGTCCATCCAGAACCGACAATTTATGGCGTGACCGACGGAAAGGCCGTGGGAACTTACTTAGAGCATAAATTCCAAGCACAGCTTCGTGAAAAGTACCGATATGTAGAGGGTAGTTCAGGCAATGTCTTGCATAGTATCTTCATAGAAGCAGGAAGAACAGCAGACTATCAAACGACGAGGGGAATTCTTAATATTATTGAGAACAATGGAAACGAAGACGATATTGTGGCGTTTATGCAAGACCGCTTGCTTCCTGTAGAGGAGATTGGGGCTTCACAGATTGCCAAGGAAATCCTGGCAAATCCGCCGAAGATAGGGTACTTGACTATTTCCAACGCCCTTCAGTGGAGGCTTCAATATAAGCGAGTAATCGCGGAAGCCGGCAGGGTGGATGGAATTTACAGGATCCAGTAAGTCTTTCGTGGTTAGAATGAAAAACAAGCAGAAAACAGAGTTTGGTGATTTTCAAACACCGATTGAACTTGCTCGCAAGGTCTGTTCCTTGCTGTCTCAACGCGGATTAGAGCCGTCCGGTATTCTTGAACCAAGCTGTGGCAAAGGGAATTTCCTTCGCGCCTGCCTTGAATTTTTTCCAGATGTCCAGAATATGGTTGGCATTGACATCAATGAAAAGTATGTCAACGTGGCACGCTCGGCTATCAATAACTTAGCGCCGGAGACCATCTCCGTAGAGATTATGCACGAGGACTTTTTTCGCGTTGACTGGGCGAATGTTGTCAAATCTTTGCCGGAGCCCCTCCTTGTGATAGGCAACCCCCCGTGGGTTACTAACGCTGAGCTTGGCAGTCTCGGAAGTTTCAATTTACCTGACAAGTCCAATTATCATAACCATCGGGGCATAGACGCGATTACGGGAAAGAGTAATTTCGACATCTCCGAGTGGCTGCTAAATCGTGGGCTCGAGTGGATCAGTTCAAGACGAGCCGTGTTAGCGATGCTCTGCAAGACCGCGGTTGCAAGAAAGGTTCTCTACTACGCCTGGAAAACCGGGCAACACATAGAACGTGCAGACATTTATTGCGTTAACGCATCAAGGTATTTTGGGGCTGCCGTAGGGGCGTGTCTTCTCGTTGTTAGTGCTTCACCGTCCGATAGCAATTTTGACTGTCAGGTCTATAGCAGTCTCAAAAATAGTGCTCCTGCTATGGTTTTTGGATATCGGCAGGGACGGCTTGTGGCAGATATTGCAGACTTCGAGCGATGGAAGCATCTTGAGGGAGAGGAGCGCTATAAATGGAGGTCCGGCATTAAGCATGATTGCGCCAAGGTAATGGAATTGCGTAGAGACAACAAAAGTTACAGAAACGGCCTTGGCGAAATCGTTGCTTTAGAGGACAATTATCTCTTCCCTATGTTAAAAAGCTCCGACATTGCTAATGCTCACGACCCTTTACCATTGCGCTGGATGCTTGTTCCTCAGCAAGTCATAGGTGAAAACACGCTTCAAATTCGCCAGGTTGCCCCAGAGACCTGGAAGTACTTGCAGAGGCACGCTGACTTGCTGGATCGACGTGCCAGCTCCGTCTATCGTAATCGTCCGAGGTTTTCGGTGTTCGGGGTAGGAAATTACTCTTTTGCTCCTTGGAAGGTCGCAATTTCCGGATTCTATAAGAAGTTGGATTTCAAAGTTGTCGGCCCTTGTGCCGGTAAGCCTGTTGTGCTTGATGATACGTGCTATTTTGTTGGGTGCCGGACCGAGGAAGAGGCGTTATTTATAGCTGAGCTTCTGAATTCAGAAATTGCGAGGGATTTCTTCTCGGCGTTCATTTTTTGGGATGAGAAACGCCCCATTACGCTGGACATTCTCAGGCGTTTAGATCTCTTGCTCCTCGGACAGGAGCTCAATGTGGAAGAAGCTATGAGGAAGTTCCTTGATCGGTATCCCAAAACGTATGACCAACCACTCCTATTCTCGGAGAATGTAGTCGGGTCTTAAACTCATTGTTAAAGAATCAAGGAGTCAGTGATAAGTGGAATTTGACCTTGAATATGCACGAGAGGTGATTAAGGCCGAGGCGGATGCGATAGGTTCGGTTACGCATATTGTCGATGCGTCGTTCGGCAAGGCTGCGGAGATGATTTATAACTGCGGCGGCTCGTGCATAGTAAGCGGGATCGGCAAGGCTGGTATCATCGCCCAGAAAATCAGTGCGACTTTAGCATCGACGGGCACGCCGAGCCATTATCTTCATCCCGCCGAGGCGATACACGGCGACCTGGGCAGGTTGCGCAAGGACGACGTGGTTATGGTGCTGAGTTACGGGGGCGAGACGGATGAGATTACGCGGCTGATAAATCTGGTCAAGCAGTTGGAGATAAAGCTAATTGCTATTACGGGCCAAAGCGATTCGACGCTCGGCGAGCACAGCGACATTGTCCTTTGCATGGGCGAGATGAGCGAGGCGTGTCCGTTAGGCGTTGCTCCGAGCGTTTCGACGGCGTGTATGTTAGCGGTGGGCGATGCCCTTGCCTTTACGGTTATGAAGGCGCGTAAGTTCAGCGTTGAGGATTACGTTCGGTTTCATCCCGGCGGCTCGCTCGGCGCAAAGCTGATGACGGTGGAGCAGTCGATGATGTTCAAGCCCGGGGAGAAGCTGCCCATCGCGGCGGCCGGCGACACAATAAGCCAACTGCTTGAAAAGACGAGCGATGTCAAGCGCCACGGGGCCGTGATGGTGGTCGATGCTGACGGCAGATTAGCCGGGATTGTTACCGATGCAGACCTTCGGCGGCTGGTGACCAGGCACGGGCGCAAGGCCCTCGAATTCAAGGCGCGCGAGGTTATGACGGCCGATTGCAAGAAAATCAGGGTCGATGCCCTTGCGGCCGAGGCCACCGCGATCTTCCACAAGTACAGGATCGACGAGCTGCCGGTCGTCGATGCGGACAACAGGCCCGTCGGCGTCATTGACGTGCAGGACATCTTGACAATCAAGGTTGTAGGATAGACTCGGCAATGGCCAATCTCTCGGCAATTAAGCTGCTGGCGATGGATGTTGACGGCGTCCTGACGGACGGGACGATTGTAGTCAACGCCGACGGCACCGAGACCAAGCTCTTCAATGTGCTCGATGGTCATGGAATTCGACTGTGGCAGAGGACGGGGCTGAAGGTCGCCCTTCTTAGCGGCAGGGCGTCGGGGCCGACGAAGCACCGAGCCGAACAACTGCAGATAGAATACGTATTTGAGGATTGTCATTATAAACTGCCGGTGTTCGAGGAATTTCTTGACCGGCTCGGTCTTTCGCCGGAGAATGCGGCTTATATCGGGGATGATTTGCCTGATTTGCCGGTGATACGATACGTGGGATTTGGGGTGGCGGTGGCCAATGCCGTTGACGAAGTTAAGGAGTATGCCGACTACGTAACGAGCCGGCCCGGCGGCAGCGGTGCTGTGCGGGAAGTGATAGAGCACATTCTCAAAGAAACCGGCAAATGGCCCGAGTTGATGGAAAGATACGTGGGCGATGCCTGAGTGAGGTTTTATGTCTGTTTTACGAAAACTACTTATCGGCGTTGTTTCGCTGGCGGCGGTCCTTGGGATATACGTGCTCTACAGCCGCACGAGCAAAACACCGCCGATTGATGTGCAGAGCAAGATCGACCTCGGTGACAGCAACCTCGCCGGCTTCGACGGCCAGGCCGGGAAGATCGGCGACATTAAAATTCCCGTCCTTAAGAATCCTGTCTATAAGCACGTAAACGCAAATAAGGAGATTGACAGAGAGTTCGGGTTTAGCGAGCTTATCCGCACGGTAGGCGACGTCTGGGAGGTGGAAAAGCCCTGGATGAAGATATATCAGCGCCGGTTCGAGTGTCACATCAGGGCCGACCAAGGGACAATCGAGCTTGAAACCGTGGTGGGCGACTCAACGCCCAAAGATGCCACGTTCAGCGGGAACGTAGTTGTCCGTATTTTAGCCGGCGAGGCGGGTGGCCGCGAGGAGAGTGTTCTTTATCTTGACAGTCTGGTTTTTCTAAGCGAGAAGTCGCAGTTTTCGACGGCCGGGCCGGTGAAATTTGTCTCTGCAGAGGCTCAGATGCTCGGTCGAGGGCTGGAATTTGTCTATAACGACCGGGCCGAGCGACTGGAGTATCTTCGACTGCCTCACGTGGAGAGTCTGCACATAAAGACTTCCGAGTCGGCTTTGTTTTCAGAAACCGAGCCAAATCTCGTCGTGCAAAAAGGCCCGCAGACGGGGGCTCCGACAAAGGGCGTAGAAGCGGTCGGGACGGCTAAAGCGCAGGTCCCGGCATCGTCCGGTCGGGAAGCTGTTGAGCGGACCGAGGGTCAATACTACAAGTGCATTCTCAGTAAGAACGTTGTCATCGATACGCCCGAGCAGTTGGTTTTTGCCAAGGAAGATGTTACGATTGGTGACATCCTGTGGTCGAAAAGCTCGGCTGAAGAAAGCGACGAAGCCGAGGCGGACGGTGCAGATGCACCGGGGACCACGGCTGCGGCCGCGAAGGAGACCGAGCTGTCTCCTGCAGCCGGTGAGCAGGCGAAAGCAGCCGCTTCGGAGCCGAACGAGCCGCCTGAGAAGATGATTGATATCGTGATTACGTGTGACAATGGCGTGCTGGTTGTGCCGGTGGACTCGCGAAAGACGATAGAGGATTTTTCGAGGAGCGGGGCCGGGCCGGCCCGCACCCAGGGGCGACCGGACAAAAAGCTCGATGCCGCCGAAAATCGAGCGACGTTCCGTACGGGCCGGATTGACTATAGCGCAGCGACGGGCGATGCGAATGCAGTTGGTCCGTCGGAGCTTGTGTTCTACACCGGTGACGTGATGGCCGTCGAAGCGAACGAAACGAGCGTTCCAGTCACAGTGACTTCTACAAAAGGAGCGAAGTTCTTCAAGGCCGCAAATCAAGTTATCTTCGAGGGTGAACCTCTCTGTGCAATGCCGCAGCACGGGCTGACGGCGCAGCGAGATGTGACGCTTTCGGCGTCGAAGCTCACCGTGAATCTGCAGGAGGACATATCGCGGCGGTCGGATGTTTCGCCGGAAATCGTTGGCGCCGGGCCGGTGGAGTTTATCTTTTACGTGGAGGATTCGAACGCCGCAGTCAGCAAGGAGCCGCCGGTGCCGGTCAGAGTGACGGCCCAAAAGGAGGCCCGGTTCCTGCCGGATTCGAATCAGGTTATCTTCGACGTCAATTGCCTCTGTACGATGCCGCGGGAGGGTATGGCGCCGGAGCAGAACTTCACGCTTAGATCGTCGCAGCTTATTGCGAATCTGCCGAAGGACAGGTCCAAAGGGCTTTCTGAGATGCCTGATATTCTTGCGGTCGGGCCGGTCGAGCTTGGGTTTTTCGTGGATGCTTTCGGCGACCCCAACGCAAAGGCGGCTCCGCTCCCCGGCACGGTAACTGCGAAGAAGCAAGCCCATTTTCTGCCGTCCTCAAATCAGGTCCTCTTCGAGCGTGATTGCAAGTCGAGGGTGGTGCGGAAAGACCCGAATTTCGTTGAAGAGCATATACTTATGTCGGAGCGGATGACGGTGGATTTGCCGGCCGATAGCAACCAGGAGAGTTCGGGATTGTTCGGGGGCATTGAGCACTTAAGCGCCTACGGGGGGGTTGTCAGACTGGCGACGAAAAAGACCGGTGGCGATTTGCTGCTGAGCGGCATAGAGTTGATATGCCGCAAGTTCGATTATGATCCTAACCAGGAGCTTTATACGGCCGCCGGCCCCGGCGAGATAAGACTCGCCAACGCCGAGACGCCCGAACCGAATCAAGACTCCGGCAAATTCAGCCTCAGTCGCCCCTGTTGGGCCATTGTTCAGAATTACGATACTCTGAAGTATTTCCTGAGAGAAAATCGAATCATCGCCGAAGCCAGCTCGGCCGGGGCATTGGTCGTTAAGTACCTTCCCATCAAAGACGGCAAATTCAGCGAGGTCCACATAGTGACCGCCAATCGCGTGGTGGCCAACCTTACCGAAACGGCCGCCGGCGATACCGAGCTCTCGACACTGACTGCTTCCGGCGGCGTCACGTATCAGGGCTCCGACAATGAGTTCATAGGTGGCGGGCTCTTCTACGACCACGCCGAACAACTGATGAAGGTCGTAGGCAGCGAGCGTTTTCCCTGCCTGTTCAACGGCCAGCTTACCGACGAGATCGAGTACAATTTGAAGACCGGCGAGATCAAAGCCGACCTCGTCGCCCCGGGAACGATCCAATTGAAATAGCGGGCTGCCCCGGTCGCACCGGCCGAGTGAATCATCTACCCGCCAGCACGTTCAGGAACTTGGGCATAAAGTAAGGCAGATCCGGCCACCCGCTATTTCAATTGGATCGTTCCCGGGGCGACGAGGTCGGCTTTGATCTCGCCGG
>JAGMDR010000543.1 GCA_023128595.1 Planctomycetota bacterium
TAACCGCAGAGAACGCCGAGAGCGCCGAGATGAAAAATTAAGGGGTTAATTCTAAATAAGAAAATCTCTGCGTTCTCTCCGGACTCGGCGGTAAAAGAGACTTCTTGTTTCGGTCATATGGACCAGTACAGTTTCTATTTTAGCCAGCCTTGGTGGTTGTTGGGATGTGCTCTGGTGGTGCCGATCATCTGGCTCGCCCGGCGCAATCTCGCTGCTTTGGGCCGGGTACGCAGAGTGTTGGCGATCGTCTTACGCTGCCTGGTTATAATCATCCTCCTTGCCTTACTTGCCAGGCCCATGCTTGCCAGGAAAAGCCGGCGGCTTACCCTGATCGCCGTAATTGACCGCAGCCAATCGATCCCTACCGAGCGTCAAGAGTGGAGCCTGGATTACCTGTCTGTGGCGCTGACCGGGAAAGTCCCGATAGACCAATTAGCCGTCGTTGACGTGGCCGAAGCCGCAAGTATCTCCAAATTGCCTTCCGTTGACACCAGTATCCGCAGGCGAAACACGACTCTTAACGGCCAGCAAACAAAACTGGCTGACGGTATCCAAATGGCCATGGCAATAGCGCCTCCAGACACGGCTGCCAGGATACTGCTGGTTAGCGAGGGCAACGAGACTGCCGGTGACCTGAAAGAAGCCGCCCGGGTCGCCGCTGCCAATAAGATTCCGATCGACGTGCTGCCCGTGCTTTATCAATATGATAATGAAGTCATCTTCAGACGCTTGGCCGCTCCCTCCAAGGTCAGAAGTGGCCAAACCGTTTCATTGCGATTCATTCTCAACAGCACGACACATGCCAGCGGAAAACTGCTATTGAACCTCAACGGCAGACCCGTTGATCTTGCCCCCGACTCGCCGGAAATGGCGGTAGATGTGGATTTGAAGCCGGGCACGAATGTAAAAACCGTATCAGTGCCGGTTGGCGCCCGGGGCATGCATGAATTCGAGGCAGTATTCATGCCCGATGGTCCCGGACAGGATAGAATTATTCAGAACAATCGAGCCAGCACCATGACCTATGTGGCTGGACCTGGCCATGTTTTGGTAGTGGATGCAGATGGTTCAGCCGGTTTGGCCCTAAACAAAGTCCTGCAAAACTCTGACATCGATGTGCAACACTCCCACGTAGCGGATTTCCCGGACAATTTAGCCAAGCTGATGGATACCGATGCCGTCGTTTTAGTCAATACGGACTGCAGCAACTTCACCTATCAGCAGCAGGAAATGCTCTGCCGGTACGTCAGCGATCTCGGCGGCGGGCTGATCATGGTGGGTGGGCCTCAATCCTTCGGGGCAGGCGGATGGATAGGCTCGCCCGTGGCCGATATCCTACCCGTAGATCTGGACCCACCCCAGAAGGAGCAAATGCCCAAAGGGGCTTTAGTATTGATTATGCACGCCTGCGAGATGCCGCAAGGCAACTATTGGGGCAAAAAGGTTGCCGTTGCTGCGGTTGGCACCTTGAGTCGGCTGGATCTGGTAGGCTTGCTTGCCTACAACTGGCAAGGGGACAACGATTGGGTTTACCCGCTCTCGCCGGCCGGTGACAAAAAGGCGCTTATATCAGCTATCGAACAGATGCAGATGGGCGATATGCCCAGTCTTCACGACCACTTGCAGGCCGCTTATGACAAATTGAAGGATTGTGACGCCGCCCAGAAGCACGTAATCGTTATCAGTGACGGCGACCCCACGCCACCCACCAACCAATTGCTCAATCAGCTCCGACAAGCCGGAATTACCTGTACCGGTGTCGTTGTCTTTCCGCATTCTGCCGCGGACAAACAAAGCTTGCTGCGGGTCGCCCGGGACACTGGCGGGCGATTCTACGATGTCACGGACCCTCAGACGCTGCCACAGATATTTATTAAGGAGGCCCAGGTCGTTCGTCGCGCTTTGATTGTTGAGGAGACTTTCTCGCCCCAGATAACGTTCTCGCTAAGCGAAATTATGAAAGGCCTGTCAACCGCGCTGCCGAGCCTTGATGGCTACGTACTGACCGGGCCCAAGGGCGGCCTAAATCAAGTTGTTCTCGCCAGCCACCAGGCGGACCCCATCTTGGCCACTTGTCAATCCGGACTCGGACGATGCGCAGCCTTCACCAGTTCCGTTGACAGTCGATGGGCGGCAAACTGGCTGGCGTGGGACGATTTTGAAAGCTTCTGGGAGCAAACCGTTCGGTGGGCGGCAAAGCCGGCACAGTCCTCCGATTGTCAAGTCTTCGCCGATGTGCAGGGCCGTCAGGTCACAATCAATGTTGAGGCGACCGATGCCGAAGGCAAATTCCTGCAGTTCGCCAACATCGACGGACAGATAATAGCACCAGACATGGCAGCGCATCCACTGGAGCTTTCGCAAATCGGGCCGGGCCAGTACCGGGGGCAATTCCAAGGGGCTGGCTCAGGCAGTTACATCGTGAACTTGCGCTATAGAGGCCTCGGGGAAAATGCAAAAACCCGCCTTACCCACAGCACGGTGACGATTCCTTTCGCACCTGAGTTTCGCGACCTTTCCGACAATGCACCACTGCTGGCGGAGGTCAGTGACATAAGTGGCGGGCGGATCCTGGGTTCCGACCCTAATCGAGTCAATCTCTTTGACTATAGCGGCCTAAAATTCCCCGAAACCCAACTGCCGCTGCTTCGGCCCTTGATGTTGATTTGGCTGGCATTGTTCCTGCTGGACGTCGCTGTGCGGAGGGTCGCTCTGGACGTTCGAGCGATTGCCCGGCGGGTTGCTGCTATTGTTCGCTCTGCCCGGGCCGAGCGCAAAGCCGACGTTACTCTCGAACGCCTGCGGCTGACCCAACAAAAACTCCGCAAACAGCTATTCATCCGGCCGTCCTCCACAGGACGCCTTACGGCGGA
>JAGMDR010000544.1 GCA_023128595.1 Planctomycetota bacterium
GAAAGAAAAAGAAGCAAAAAGAAAGAATGCTGCTACTACTACAGAATAATACCTTATAGACCTAACATTTTGGTCTGGACAAGTGGGAGTACCTCAAACAGGGGGCAATTAGGAGGCACAAGAGAAAGCTGTGGAGATGCGGACCTGCCCAGCGACTGCCCAAGGCCGGATCAGTGACTATTCGTTATGAATCAAAGAAACATACAGCAACATCAACTTCTTAGGGAAGACCATAAAACGCAGGCACTCCTACCCCCATTTCTCCCTATCAAAAACCACCTTCTTCCCAGCAAGAATTTCCTATTTCACAACTGGCAGTACACTCACAGCCCACTTGGAACCTGTATCTCCCAGACGCTCAATTACCGCAGAGAATCAAATCTGAGGAAAAATGAGGAGAAATTAGGACAGGAAAAGCAAGAATCCTCACTATTGAGCTAATAATGGGGATTCTGAAATCGGGGAGAATCAAAAGTGTCCGGTATTACAGGTGTCCGGTACTTCGTGTGGGTCTTGCTCTCGGGCTTAATGTTCGGGCAGCATCTGCTCAAGTGCGAGAAGGTCGCTATCCTTTCAACAACTTCAGAAGAATCCCGCCTTGGGAGTTATCGGGCCTAATTCCAGCGGTTTGCGAGGGAGAGGCGGCAATTTCTCATGATTTAACATTTTTTTGCAAAAAAATTCAAAAAAACTTTGACAGGCGTTAAAATGTATTTTACATTTTGCAAAATGTAAAATGTAATTCAGCTTACCATTCAATGGATTTGCGGGCGTTGATGGTGAAGGTAGGAGACAAGAAGGTTATTGGAAGAAGATTGTAAATGGCGCAACCGGGAACGCAAAAGAACACTCTGGAGATACCGGCTAAGCTGTATCGGATCGGCGAGCTGATAAGCTATACGCCCTTCTCACGACAGACGATTCACAACTACACGATAATGGGGCTGATTCGCGAGGCACAGTGGACCGAGGGTGGGCATCGGCTGTACGACGAATCGGTGTTTCGAAGATTATCAAGAATCATCCAGCTTAAGAAGACAAAGACCCTTGCGGAAATAAGACATATTCTGCGCAAAGAAGAACGCGCTGCAGATGCCTCACCAATCAGGCAGGAGACTGTGGGTGACAAGGAAACGGGCCGAAACACTCGGTCCATCGAAAATAACTGAAGACGGGTACATGCTCCCCTGCCGGTGAGCCATATCTGGCCGTCCGGCGAAACTGAAGGAAGCAATGGAAAGATCACGGATGAGAAGCCAGTTTGACCTTTCACAAGTTATTGCTGCCGCTGCCAAACATCGGGGGATGAACAGATGAGGAAACACAACACCAATGCCGGGCAAGAGCTGCTGTTTCTTCTTAGACACCAGCGCTATCTATACCATCAGCTCAAGATTCTTTCCCAGAGGCAGCACGAATTGGCGGGCACGAACTCGCCGGAGCTGCTGTTAGAAGTCATTACCGGACGTCGCAAGCTCGTAGAGAAGCTCCGGCAGGTCAACGACAAACTTCGGTCCGTGAGAATGAATTGGCCGAAGGTTGTCGGGCAAATCGAACCTAAGCACAGAGACCAGGCAAACAAAATGGTGAGTGAAGTACAGCAAATCATCGGCGAGATCCGGTCAATTACTCCATCTGAAACGGCCCAGAGCCTGCTCCTGCAGGCGGATTTTGTCGGGCCTTTTGTCGAAACGCAGCTTCAATAGTGAGGATTAGGCATGAATCTACAGACAATGGTAACGGACAACATTACTGAACTACTTGTCAAGATAATTGAGTTCACGCACAATCGCCAGAAGATCCTCACGCAAAACATAAACTACATGCACCGTGCCGGGTTTGTCCCAATGGATCTTGCGGTGGATGAGTTCTCCGAGTTGTTGAACACCGCAATCAAAGAGCACATATGTAATCATCGGCTGGTACTGTGTGACACACAAAACATCAAATTCGAGGCCGACGGCGGCCTCGAACTCAAAGTCATTGTCGATCAGTCCGCCTTCGAGCTTCTTGAAGACAACCAAGACGAATATGTCGAACAACAGATAAGCAAACTTTTGGAAAACGCAATCAACCAGCGAGTGGCGGCCGAACTGCTCCGAGAAAGACAGGAAACAGGGCCACTGTTTGAGTGAGCAAGCCCACAGGAAAGTCAACAAAGAGGAGCTATGAGAAACGAAGCGCTTCACCTGCGGCAAATGATGGAGGCCTGCAGACGGCCGGCAAATGTTTTGGCGATAACCAGCGGCAAAGGGGGAGTCGGCAAAAGCAATATATCAGCAAACCTCGCTGTTTGTCTGGCTGCTGCGAGGAAAAAAGTGGTGCTCTTTGACGCAGATATGTCGTTGGGCAATCTGGACGTCATTATGAACGTCAGCAGCAAATACAATATCTCACACGTGCTCAACGGTCAAAAAAGTATCGAAGAAATCACTCACATCGGGCCCGAGGGGCTGGAGATGATCTGCGGCGCATCCGGTCTCGAAAGGCTGGCGGATATCAACGAATTTCAGCGTCAGCGGCTGACGCAGGAGCTCTCTAAGCTCCAGAGCCAAAGCGATGCGATTATCATCGATACCGCAGCAGGTATTTCCAGGTCCGTCGTTGGCTTCTGCCTGGCTTCCGATCATGTACTCGTTGTCACAACGCCGGAGGCCACTGCAATCACCGACGCTTATGCAATGATCAAAGTGCTTGTCGGCAACAGGTTCGGCGGACGAATCAGTCTGGTCGTAAACATGGCAGAGTCAATCGCAACAGGCAAGAGAATCTGCCGGCAGATAGGCGGCGTTGCCAAGCGGTTTCTCAACGCAGACGTCGATTGTGCAGGAGTGCTGGTGCGCGATGAGCGGCTTCGGCGTGCCGTTAGCATGCGAAAGCCGGTTGTCCTGGCCTATCCGAGGTCGCAGATCACCTCATCAATTGTGGCCCTGGCGGCGAAACTGAGCGATGGGTTAGCCGCCCGGCCAAACGACGAAGGCTTCTTCAGAAAAGTTGTTGACTGGTTTTTCTAAAGTTATCGGCTTGACAGCCGATAAGGAATTCTGGTGTGCGGCCTGTTTGTCTTTACAGCAGGACGGCCCGGAAACAAGGAGAATGGTTGTTGTTTATAGGACTCAAGGCTCCGCCCACAAGAGTTGTTAAAACTGTGGAATCTCACGGAGGAACACTGTGAAAACCGACCAAGAACTCAGCATCGAGCAAGTGTGGGAGCAATTTCACGAAACGCAC
Source organism: Planctomycetota bacterium (assembly GCA_023128595.1). Lineage (GTDB taxonomy): Bacteria > Planctomycetota > Phycisphaerae > Sedimentisphaerales > Anaerobacaceae > DAOVRL01. The sequence continues at coordinate 3,232 of JAGMDR010000544.1, forward strand.
GACGACTACTACCGCAATCTGCTGATGGAGAATTACCGCGATATTGTGAAGTACTCCGCCGAGCGATTACATGCCAAACTGCCTGATAAAGTCGAGCTGGACGACCTTATCAGCGCGGGGGTCTTCGGGCTGATGGACGCGATAGATGCTTTCGACCCTGAAAGAGGGGTGAAGTTTGAGACCTATTGCTCGGCTCGGATAAAGGGCTCGATCCTTGACGAGCTTCGGAGTATGGACTGGGTGCCGCGGTTGGTGCGTGCCCGCGCGCACCGGCTGTCAAAGGCAACACGCTCGCTCGAAACTCATCTCGGCCGCAAGCCTACAGAGGAAGAAATCGCCGAGGAGCTGGGTATGGATATGGTCGAATTCGCCAGGCTTCAGCGAGATGCCAATGCGGTGAGCCAGGTCTCGCTCAACACAAAATTCAGTGACGGTGACGGTGAGAAAGACGTGCGTGAGATTGACGTTATCAAGGATGAAAGGAGTGAGGACCCGGTCATCGAGGCCCAGAAGCGAGACCTCAAAAACCTGCTTACCAAAGGCCTGACGCGGGCTGAGCGATTGATTATTGTCCTGTACTATTACGAAGAAATGACAATGAAGGAGATCGGCGCAACCCTGGATTTGTCGGAATCCCGCGTTTCACAGATGCACTCGTCCATCATAGATCGTCTTAAGGCCCAAATGCACACCCGGAAAAAGGAGTTCGCAGTCGAGTAGGCCGCGACCATTACCTAAGTGAACGCCTGACAGTGATTCCCTGGATTTCTCGGCATTGCCGCATATATCCATAGAGACACGCCCAAACAAAGTTTGAGCGTGCCACCCGGTTGGCGTGCTTGCGTCCACGCCGAGTCCGGGCTAACCCGGACGAGCCGGAACCAAAGAGGGTGGGATAAAAGGCTGATACCTCAACGAAACCGCCTTTTGCTCATAAGCATCCATCTTATTCG
>JAGMDR010000545.1 GCA_023128595.1 Planctomycetota bacterium
TAGTCCCCCGATACCTCCAGGGCGCTATAGAACGGATAACACCCAGAGCGTCATCTCTGAAAAACGCGCCCTTCGTCATTGCGAGCGAAGCGAAGCAATCTCTATCGTTCGAAGGCGAGAGATTGCCACGGCCTTTCAGGCCTCGCAATGACAACCCATCGAATCAGGAGTAACCCACCACTGGTGGATTACAAAAACTCCGACATTCATCATCCGTTATTCGTACCTGAGAATCTCCACCGGCCTTGTGCGGGCTGCGACTATCGCAGGTATCAAAGTCCCCACCGCAGCAGCTCCAATAGCACACAATACGATAGGCAAAGCCCACAGCCAATTGACTTCGTTAGGTATCTTGCTGAACATATACACACTGCTCTTCCACAATTTAAGCCCGAAGATTATCCTTATCCAATTCTCAATCGTATTGACGTTCCTGGTGATAAAGTATCCCAGAACAGATCCGATACCCGACCCAATTACCCCGACACAGACCCCGAACCCTACAAAAATCCAGCCGACCGAACCGCTCGCTGTCCCGCAGCTCTTGATTATTGCAATGTCCCTGCGTTTTGTCGTCACTATCATGTAAAATATGCAGAATACGAGCACCACCACGCTGAAGCTGACGACACCAAATATCAGCAGCAGGACCCCCATCTGTTTTCGTATCTCGGCCACATATCGGCTCTGCATCTGTTTGGCCGTCTCGATATCGGCATATCCCTTAAGATATGGGTCCCCATCAAGCTGCTCGTCAATAAATCCCTCCCAGGCGCCGCGAATCTGCACCACAGCCGATTCCGCATCGGTCCCGGCCGCTAACTTGATTTGTATCTGGTCGGCAACCGCGCCTTCGCCGGGATACAGAATCTCCTGCAGTCGTTTTATCGGCAGATAAACGAGCCTCTTGTCGAGATCATAAACACCCGTGAAAACAACATCCACTACCGTAAACTTGAAGGTCTTTCTTTTGAATCGCGTGCCCGCATCACCTGGTGAAGAACCCTCCTGCTCGGCTACCGAGCCTGTGGTAAGAGCAACCTCCTCGCCGACCATTTCCCTGACCGCGTCCAGATCATATTCATCCGTCTTTTCGTCGGGCTCGGTCACCACCGCGATCCCCACAAATCCGCCGGTTCTTTCCGGATCCCCGACTACTTCTAAAGACGGGACGCCGGGCGAGTCTTTTTGTTCAAGCAGCGAGTCCTTGTAGCCGGTCACCTTCGCACGCCGCCCGGGATCAATCCCCCAGACGTTCACCGCACGAACGTTGCCCCTGCCAAGATGCAGCAGGCCTTGAGACGACAGCGTCGCCGTCGCAGCCTCCACCGCACCCAATCGCTCCAGACGCTCTGTAAACTGTGGATATTTTGAAAACCTGGTGGGCGACGTCAGGACAATATCACCTATCGTCTCAACCGCGCTTCGCTCATACGCATCGATGAAGCCGGTAAACAGACTGGAAACAACCACTAACAGCGACACAGACAGCGCCACCGCCGCAATACTTAGAAATACTATCTTCCTCTTGCGTAGATATCGCAGCCACAAAAATAGTTTCAACATCGTATCGGTCGTTAGTATTTAGCCCCACGTTTTACGTGGGGTTCGGTTCTAATCTTTTGCAGGCCTAAGAAGAGGAAAGAGCACAACGTCGCGAATGGTCGAGGCGCCGGTCAGGACCATTATGAGCCTGTCGATTCCGATCCCTAATCCGCCGGCCGGTGGCATCCCGTATTTCAACGCCGCTATAAAATCCCTGTCCATCTTCGCCATTGTATCTTCCTGGCCGCGAAGCTGAATCTGAAAGTTCTCTTCCTGCACGGCCGGGTCATTCAGCTCCGTGTACGCATTGGCCAGCTCCATACCCGCGATATACAGCTCAAACCGCTCGGCGTATCGCGGATCGCCTTTCTTGCGCTTCGTCAGTGGACATAACGGCGCCGGATAATCAATCACGAACATCGGCGCAACCAGATTATCCTCTACGGCGGCCTCAAAAACCTCGTTCACAACCACCACATCGTCCATATCCTCCTGCTCTAACTCAAGGGCCTTCGCTTTCGCTCTTACAGCCTTTATGTCGTCGATGTCACAGCCGGCGTATTCTTTCAGCAGCTCCGCGTATGTGGCCCGCCGCCAGGGCGGCTCCAAATCAATCGTAACATCCCCGAACGCAACCTGCTCGCCCTGGCAGTATTTCTCCACGCAAAGCCCTATCAGCTCCTCGGTCAAATCCATCATCACGTTGTAATCGCCGTAAGCCTGATACACCTCTAACATCGTAAATTCCGGGTTATGCTGTCTGCTGAGCCCTTCGTTGCGGAAATTCCGGTTCACCTCAAAGACCCGTTCCATCCCGCCGACGAGCAGCCGTTTGAGAAACAGCTCCGGCGAAATCCGCAGGAACAAATCCATATCCAGACTGTTATGATGCGTCACGAACGGTTTGGCCGCCGCGCCGCCGGCGATCGTCTGCATCATCGGCGTCTCAACTTCAAAAAAGCCCCTCGACGTCAGATACTCACGAATCGTGCCGATGATCGCACTGCGATTCTTGAATCGCCCCATCACTTCGGGATTCGCCCACAAGTCCACGTACCTCTGCCTGTAACGCTGGTCAACGTCCGCTAAGCCGTGAAATTTCTCAGGCGGCTGACGCAGACATTTGCTCAGAAGTGTCAAACCGTCCCCGGCGACCCATATAGTAATCTCCCCCGTCCTGGTCTTGCCCAACTGACCGCCGGCGCCGATTATATCCCCAAGATCGAGCAGTTTGGCCAGCTTCCAGCTCTCACCCAAGAGCTTCTTGCTCAAGCCGACCTGAATGGTCCCGCTGCGGTCGCGCAGAGTAATAAAAATCAGCTTGCCAATGTCTCGCAGCAATACGATCCTGCCGGCACATTTGGCCTGTTGAGTCTCGTCGTCGTCCTTGAACCTGCCCTTGACCTGGGCCGCCGGCTCGGCCCCCTCATATCTGCCCCCATAAGGGTCAACGCCCAATTCCCTGATCAGGCAGAGCTTCTCCCGCCTTTGCCGCTCAAACTTGTCCGCCCCGCCGGAAATTTCCCTTTTTTCTACCATACTCGCACATCATTAAGCCTGTAACCTGGTCCACGCACTTCTAAAGCCAAGAGTCAATTCTGCTCGGCCGCGGCAGACGCCCGGGCTTGAATCAATTTGCTCTTAACAACCAGAAAACCAACCGCTAATTGCGGGTCAGCCGCGAGGGTCTCTTTGATTGTGTGCTTCTTCAGTTCCGGGCCGACGCCGTTGCGCCCGGCCTGAACCAGCACGTCGTTGTCCCTCTGCGTGTCAATCATTTCTTTAAGCTCATCGCTTCTAAGCTTGACCTCGACATTCGGCCCAATACCCCAATCCGTCCTGCCCTGCTTCTCCATTGCGTCCCGGCTTTCGACCCTTTGGCTGGAAGGTAAATGATAATACGCCATCGTGTATTTAAGCTGCGCACCCCCGCCGGGATAGTGAGTTATACCCTGCACACTGCCTTTGCCGTGGGTCCTGGCCCCCACCAAAATCGCCCGCTTATGCCCTTCGTCCGCCAACGCCCCCGATACGATCTCCGAAGCACTCGCCGAGCTGGAGTTCATCAATATCACAAGCGGATAATTCGGATGCGTCTTGCTCTTGTGCGCCGTGGAATACGACGGCCACTTGCCAAACCCCGGACCGGGCTGCGTCTTGACTATCAAACCCCCGTCGAGAAACTTGTCGGCCACTGCAACCGCACTCTCCAAGAGCCCGCCGGTATTAAACCGCAAATCCAAAATCAGCCCCTCCAGCCCTTCCGACTCGAGCTCAAGCAGGATATTTTCCAGGCCTGAAGCGCTCTGTCCCGAAAAACTGGTCAGCCGCACATAACCGATCTTATTCTTCTCGTCAACGATATGCAGCCATTTACCCGCCTCGGTTCTTCGCCAGCCGCGAATCGTTGGAACTTTTATCCTGTCCCGCGTAATCGTAATATCCTTGGTCTTCTCCTCGCCGGGTCGCTTTATCGTCAGCAAAACCTCCGTGCCCTTGGGCCCGGTAATCTTGTGGACCGCACAGATAAGAGTCATATCCTTGGTCTCGACCCCGTTCACCTTCTCTATAACGTCGCCCGCGTCAAGCCCGGAATTGTACGCCGGCGTATCAGGAAGAAGGCTTGCCACAGTCAACAAGCCCTGGCGCTTCGAGATCTCTATGCCAATACCGGTAAACTCATTGGTCATCATCTTCTCGAAATCCTGCACCTGCTTGGGCCAAACCATAACAGTATAGGGATCAAGGGCCGACAACGCCGCCTCGGAAAACTGGGCGATCAGCACCGGCTCGGGCAACTCTGCAATACTCGTGTTCAGCGTAAGGACCCTGTCGAAAACCTCCATAAAATTGCCCTTGTTGAACCCTGTGGGCGCGTCCTTCATCTCATCCTCCACTGCCGCTAAGGCCACCAGCCAGGCCGTCAGCTTCTGCTTGTCCGCAGGCGAAAATGAACTATGAACAATGAACTCAGACCCTTTCTCACCCTCATCCGATTCTTTCTTCGAATCCACACTCAACAACGAACAACGAACAACGAACTCCGCCCGCTTGCCCATCACTTCGGCCAGCAATTTACAGCGATTAACCGCCTTGGTCGCCATCTCGCCGTAGTCGATAAGGCTTACGTAATTCACGCTCAGCGCATGAATCGCACGGACAAACATCTCCTTCTTTATCCCTTCATAACGCTCCTTGCTGGTCTCACAGGGACTGTCCTCGAACGAAGCGGCGATCTGGGCCTTCTCCAGAAGTTGCTCGGCATAATCCGAATACGCCTCGTTGTTGGGGTCAATCACCTCCAGCCAATAGTAGCAGCTTGTGTATGCCTCAAGCCACTTGCCCTCCGTCTCGAACCCGGCGGCCCTGTCCACCGCTCTCTGGATCGTCTGCTTAACGAACTCGTCGTCAAGGAGCCGCTCTTTCCGCGCATCGTCCGCGAACTCACGGACCCTGGCGACTACCGAGAGCACGAGAGAAACGTCGTTTGCATCGTTCGGGTCCACGTCATTCGCATCCCCGCCACGATTAGCCCCGGCACCTGTGGCCGGGGCCCCATTTGCATCCGCTCCGTTGCGAAACTTCTCTAACTCGGCCAATTGCTCCTTGTACGCAGCTTCGCGGGCCGACTGACGCCGCTTGCTGATGTCCTCGTATTCCCGCACGATCTCGGCCAATTCCGACAAAAACCGGGCCCGAGGATGCTCGTCGCCGCCCGACTTGGCTATGAGCTGCCCGGCACTAGCAAACTCGCCCTGGTAAATCAGCCCGCAGACTCTCTCAACCGTACTGGGCTCAACTGCTTCGGATTCACCAACTTCACCGGTGGTTTCACAGGGGTCCAGGACGACCGCCCGGGACGCAAACGCACACGCACAAGACGAAATAACCGCCGTCATCAGCCAGACCAGACAGACAAAGTACCTTTCCCTGCGTTTCCAAGGCGTGTTTTCTGATTTTTCCAACAACAAAGACCTGCTCCTTAACAACAAACATCAAAAGGCTTCTGCAAAATTGCAGGTTAGGCCTGCTTAGAAAAGAAAAAATCGT
>JAGMDR010000546.1 GCA_023128595.1 Planctomycetota bacterium
GGCATATCGACAATCGACGGCCTGAACCCTCTCGTCCGCGGCCAAAAGCTGCCGATATTCTCCGGCGCAGGCCTGCCGCACGATGACATAACTGCTCAGCTTGCCCGCCAGGCAACGGTTCTGGGAAAGGCTGAGGAGTTCGCCGTTGTCTTCGCGGCGATGGGCATCACGTTTGAAGCGGCCCAATTCTTTATCGACGACCTGCGTGAAACCGGGGCCATCGAGCGAGCCGTGATGTTCGTCAATCTGGCAAACGATCCTGCAATCGAACGGATAGCAACGCCGAGATTTGCGCTGACCGCCGCCGAATACCTCGCCTTTGAGCTGGATATGCACGTCCTGGTAATCCTAAATGACATGACGAACTACTGCGAGGCCCTGCGCGAAATAAGTGCAGCGAGAAAAGAGGTGCCGGGCAGACGTGGATACCCGGGCTATCTCTACACGGACCTGGCAACCGTTTACGAAAGGTCCGGCCGAATCAAAGGTAAAAAAGGCTCTATCACAACCGTCCCTGTCCTGACAATGCCGGAGGACGACAAGACGCATCCCGTCCCAGACCTGACGGGCTACATCACAGAAGGCCAAATAATTCTATCTCGCCCGCTGCACAGAAAAGGTATCGCGCCGCCGGTCGATGTCCTGCCGAGCCTGTCGCGACTCAAAGATAAAGGTATCGGCGAGGGCAAAACGCGTGAGGACCACGCCGACCTCTATAATCAGCTTTATGCCGCTTATGCCCGCGGTAAGGAGATGGAGGAATTAGCAACAATCATGGGCGAAGCGGCGCTCTCGGAGGAAGACAGAAGATACACGACATTCGCCGAGGAATTTGAGAAAAGATATGTCTCGCAAGACTATTATGAAAATCGCACCATCGAGCAGACCCTCGATTTAGGCTGGGAACTGCTGAGCATGTTCGAGAACGTCGAACTAAAACGTATCGACATCAAACTGATTGAAAAGTATATGGCACGCTTCCGCAAAGCGGAAGCTAAAGCGGAAAGCTGAAAACGAAAAGCCAAAAACTACAGTATAAAACTCAAAAATAAGTAAGTTTTGAATTTTAAGTTATGGATTTTGGTTTTTAGCTTATAGCTTTTAGTTTTTGCTGGAGATACGAGATACAAATATGTTAGCGAACGTTAATGCGACAAGAATGGAACTTCTTCGGCTGAGAAAGCGAGTTGTGCTTGCCAGCCGAGGGCATCGGCTTCTCAGCGAAAAACGCGATGAAATCTCTCGCCAGTTGATTGGCATAGCGAGGCAGATTCAGCCTTTGCGCCAGAAAGTGGAAAAAGAATTGTTGCAAACGTGCCGGCGGTTCATGCTGGCGCGTGCGAGTGTCGAGCCGGAACATATCAAAGCCGCTCTCGAAGTCCCGACCAAGAAGTTCAGCCTGGCTATCGAGTTCGGCCGCGTAATGAATGTAAGGGTCCCACATCTACTCAAGGAGATCGAAGGCGAGATTATCTGCTACGGCTATGCAACAACATCCGGCGAGCTGGATGTTGCGTTGTTAGCCCTGGAGTGTGCCTTTGACGATTTGATTCAATTAGCTGAAAAAGAGAAGCAGGCCCACCTCTTAGCTACGGAGCTTCAGATGACCCGCCGAAGGGTCAATGTCTTAGAGCACGTCGTCATCCCCGAACTGCAAGAGACCATCAAATTCATCTTCGACAAATTAGCCGAGGCCGAACGGGATAACACCTCAAGACTTATGAAAATAACAGACATCATAAGAGCGTGATTCGTGACTCGAGGGAAGTGGATTGGTTAATTGGTGCTGAGCCATCCCCAAGACTTCGGAGATTCGCCTGCGGCGGACGCTGCGCTTGAGGCTGACACGCATGTTTCTTCAGTGACGCTAAGTCAAATAGGCTGCTTCGCTCCTTCGACGGCGCTCGGAATGGGTTCGCTCGAAATGAGCCCGGAGCAAATGACGGCAGCGGCCTACTTGGTGCGAGGCAAGCAATAAACTGCGTCGTCGTGCCGACGACGGCTAAACGACGCCCAGGATAAACCTGAGGGCTAAACGTAACCTCGGCGCGGCATAGGTAAGGGACCCCCGGTGAAACCGGGGGCTAAATATTGAGTTCCACACCAAATGACGGCAGCGGCCTACTTGGTGCGAGGCAAGCATTAGAATGTTCAATTGCCTATCTACCATTGGTTCTTTGGTGTTGAAACTGTTTCGTTTGGGTCGAGGACAGGTTCGTTTAGAATGTCGAAAATCGATATTGGAATTTCCTCTGGTGAGCCTTCGACGTTGGGATCAGGATCTCCTGTCTTTGTCTTATTGAGCGGTGTGGTCCACAGAAATATCTTGTGCTGGGTGTTGTCCTTGCTCGAGGTGAGCTTTTCAACCTTGTCCGGCTTGACTCCTCTCATCCGGAAGTCGTGCGAGACGATCCGCGAGCTAGGCTTGAGCTTGTCCAACTGCGGAATCAACTTGACGTTCAGACTTGGAAGCAAATAAAGAGTGATTACATTTGCCTCGCTAAGGTCGAGGGTGAAGATGTCCTTTTCCTCAATTGTCACCAGGTGTCCGACGTTGTTGTTGGCCACGTTTTCGAGCGACTCTTTGATACGCTGCGGGTCTATGTCGTAACCTACGGCCTTGCAGCCGTACGTCCGGGCAGCCGTCACGACGATCCTGCCATCCCCGCAGCCTAAGTCGTAGAGCAAATCGCTCTTCTGGACTTTCGCTAACTCCAGCATCCTGTCCACCACGTCTTGGGGCGTAGGGACATAGACGACGTCCGGCTCGCGCGGTTTCTCGTTCGGCGCTGGCGTTATCTCGGCCTGCTCGGTAATTTCCTGCTGATCGTTCACATCGACGATGGGAGCATCAAGCACGACGGGACCACTATTGGCGTCGTTTGATGGAGAGGCTGGGGCGGGATTGGACTCACGCTCATCACAACCGGCAAAAAATACAGTGCAGGCAAGTATTAAAGCGGCTACTCTTTTCATTGCTGTACATCTCCAAATATTCTTAGTATTCTTGTAACCGTTCACGGGGCAAATA
>JAGMDR010000547.1 GCA_023128595.1 Planctomycetota bacterium
CTTCCAGGGTCAGCCTGGTCTCTCTGCCGCTGGCGATATCATAGATATACACGTTGGATTGAGGCCCTGCGACCACTATCGCCAGCCGCTTCCCATCGGGCGAGAGCTTAGGGGTTCCGTAGATTTGTGCACGCATGGCAAGTGCCTCGACACCACCCCTGCGATCTACCCGGACCGGAATACTCTTTGCTGTGTCGCCCCCTGGAACGTAAACAAGCAACCCGTCGCTCGAGAAAGCCAACTGTGCCGTGCCGTGCCTTGAATCCAACATGACCCTCTCAAGGATGGGGACAAAAGGGCCGGTCATCTGAAGTGTCGTCAGACTAAATGGGACCGCCTCGATTGCCCCTGCCCGTAGGTAGACAAGATGTCCTGTAGGCACGTAACGCGCGTGCTGACCGTCTTTGACGAGAACCTTTTTCTCCATCGTTTCCAGAGAGAACAGTATAGTACTGGTCCGTGAAGAAAGCAGCATCTCCTTGCCGCCCGGCAAGATCTGCGGATACCCATAGCTGTAACTACCTTGTTCGGCAGGTTCGGCTATAGCCTTCAGACGTTCCGTTGCACCACCTGTGGCCGGTACTCGTGAGAGCCTGCGACCCTCCTCCTCTGCAAAGTAGATCATGCCATCAGGGCCCCAGCATCCGCCCTTAGGATTCCTGGCATCGCAAAGAATCACGGGCTCACCGACCAGAAGCGAAACTATTTTCAACTTGTCTTTGGTGAAGAAGCCCACCGACTGGCCGTCACGCGAAAAGAAGGGCGCTAAGGCGCCTTCCGTCGCAGGGATCGGCCTTACCTCAAACTGGTTCATTAGACGCAAGAACAGTTTCGTCGTACCGCCAACGTCAGCAACATACACAAGGCGCGACCCATCGGGCGACACGGCTACCGCAGGCCGGGCGATACCCAGGGTAGCTGCCCGCGAAAGCCCCACCACTTGATTCTCAGGAAGTCTAATGACGAGTCGCTGGGTAGATGCAGGGCCCAACTCAGCACCAGACGGACCGGTGGGTCTGCTCAGAAATATGCTCGCGGCAACAAGTCCCACAATAAGGCCGGCCAAGCTGCACACAATTGGCAACCCCCAGAGGACAGACCGTGGTTTGCCGACCACCGGCGTGCCGATGGCGGATGCAGCGGCCGGTAAGCTTAGCGTCTCGTCGATTTCGATTAAAACATCTCGCATGTGCTGAAGCCGGCGACGCAGGTCTTTGCACAGGCAGCGGCGCAAGAGAACCTGGACGTTCGCCGGTGTTCGCTGCGGCAGCGCGCCCCAGTCCGGCTCGTGCTTGAGAATGTTGGCCAGCGTGTCAGAAGTTGTCTCACCTTTGAAGGGCACCTTCGTCGTCAGCATCTCGTACAGCACACAACCGAACGACCAGATGTCGCTGCGCTTATCGGTCGGCTTTCCGCGGGCCTGCTCCGGGCTCATGTAGGCAGGCGTACCAATGATCCTACCAGGCTCAGTGGTCGTGGTCCACTGGTCCGGGCGTTCGCCGCCGACCGTCTTGGCCAGGCCGAAGTCCAGCACCTTTACCTTGCCTTGTGGTGTTATCTTTATGTTGCCAGGCTTCAGGTCGCGGTGTATCACGTTATGCTCATGCGCCGCCGCTACCGCCTCGGTAATTTGCAGAGCGATTGATAACGCCTCTTCCAACTCAAGTGCACCGCTTGCGATCCGCTCGGCCAGCGTCTGGCCGGGAACGTATTCAAGAACAAGATAGCCGACACCCTCGGCCTTCTCCAGCTCCTCGTAAATCGTGGCGATGTTGGGGTGATTCAACGATGCCAAAACTCGGGCCTCGCGCGAAAAACGCGACCGGGCCTTGGGGTCCTCCATCAGTTCAGCCGGCATACTCTTAATAGCAACGGGACGGTCGAGCTTGGTGTCGCGGGCCAGGTAGACTACTCCCATGCCCCCACGGCCAAGCACCTCTTCGATGCGGAACTGCCCGATCTGGGTGCCCGGCCCTATCGCGGAGCCACCGTAACTGGCGGTCGGAGGCAACTCTTCCTCCTCTCGCCGCTCGTCCCTTTTTTCGTCAGCTTCACTCATCGACATCCCTTACTGCAAATGTCCTTTTGGCAGCATCTACCCAAAGAACGATAAAAGCAATGGACGCATAGGAACGCAGCCCACACGGAGTTCAATTATAAGCCTCGCGGCAAGCTGAGACAATCATAGAAATTGCATTCCAACAACAAACACAGCATTCGTCCGGAATAATATAAGCCTTTGACTTTGGAAATACTAAGTGTACACTTGGAAATGTAAACCTTTAACAGACCAAAATCAGTATCAGCTAAACAGGAATCTGACGATGATTAAACGAAAAGATCCGTCGCTCTTCGCATTCTTAGTGGGTTATCTCTCCTGTCTTGTGTGCGCGGCGGTTCTCGATGCCGGTACTGCTGAAACCTCAGAAGCAACGCTTCGAATTCGAACTGGAGACCGCTCGCCTTATCCTATTGGCAAATACATTACCGGTAAGTTTTGTGAACATCTTGGGTACAATATTTACCATGGCATGGATGCGCAGATCCTGCATAACCCAACCCTGGCTGACTATCCGTTTAGCGCCGGCGAGCAATCGCCCGACGGCGGCGCGAAGTTCCACTTTGACCGTGAGCAGATTGCCAGAGGGATTCGCCGCCAGGCACCTGAGTTGGGTTGGCCGAGCGAAGAAATTACAGAGATGATCCGAGGACGTGAGGATGGCCTGGCTTGCTGGTGGACTCGCCAAGGCAAACGCGAGAGCGTCAAGGTCAGTCCAGACGTCGGAGAGCATGGACAAAGAGCACAGCGAATCGAGGTAAGCGCCGCCGGCCAAGGGATCGCCCAGTGGACTTACTTGCCGCTGCATCGTATAAGGCGATATGAATTTGAACTTATCGCCCGCTCGCCCGACCTCACATCCTTGTCTGTTACGCTCACTGGGCCGGGCGGCAAGAAGCCTTGTGCGAAGGCTATCGTAAGCGGTATCTCGGGAGAATGGAAGGCACTCAAGGGCACGTTGGAAGTGGGCCGTAATTTATCGGCTGATGCTGGCTACAAGTTCGCGCTCACGGCGAGCGCCGCCGGGCAGTTTGTGGTTGAACGGGTTACGTTATGGCCTGCCGACCATGTCGGCGGCGCGGACCCGGATATAATACGGCTGCTCAAAGAATCGCACCTGCCTATTCTTCGTTGGCCTGGCGGCAATTTCGTCAGCAACTATCACTGGGAAGACGGTATTGGACCTGCCGAGAAGCGACCGACTCTGCCGAACTACGCCTGGGGCCGTGTGGAAACGAATCTTTTCGGGACGGATGAATTCATTGCTTATTGCCGTGCGGTCGGCTGCGAGCCTATGATTTGCGTCAACGCGGGAAGTGGTACGCCCAACGAGGCAGCCCGCTGGGTGCAGTACTGCAACGGCGCGGCTGACACGCCGATGGGCGCGCTCCGCGCCGCCAATTGGCATCCGAAACCTTACAACGTTCGTCACTGGGAGATCGGCAATGAACTCTGGGGACGCTGGCAGTATTACTGGACGACCGCATCGGGATATGTGGACCGGTACAAGAATTTCGCCAAAGTCATGCTGGCCGCCGACGCGACTATTAGACTGTATGCGTGCGGGGCACCGGTCTTTTGGGGCAAGAAATGGAATGATACCTTAGTCAAAGGTACTGCGCCGACGCTGGAAACGACAACAGACCATCCGCTAATAGGAGGCGCAGTACCACCCGATACCGACCCTCTTGATGTGCACCGCGATTTTATGGCTGTACCGGACGTGCTGCAGGAGAAATGGGCGGCTCTGGAGCGGGACATGAAGAACGCGGGCATCCGGCAACCAAGACTGGCAATCACCGAACTGCAGATGTTCGCCCGCATTGGCAGACCATCTGATCCCAGTGCTCCCAGACGGCTCACCCATGAGAATCTTGTAAGTCAGCGTACACTTGCTGAGGGCCTTTACGATGTGCTGATATATCACGCAGCAATTCGTCTGGCGCCGTTTGTTGAAATGGTAACACACTCGGCTACTGTGAATCATGGCGGCGGTTTGCGAAAACAACGTGAGCGTGTGTATGCACAGCCTTGTCACTACGCTCAGGCGATGTTTGCAGACTTCGCAAACGCTACGCCGGTTCGTGTAGAACTGAAATCGCCGAGTGAGCAAGCCCCGCTGGTGCTGCCGGACCTGAAGCGTGTGACTTCACAAAGCAGCTACAATTGCATTGATGCCTTAGCTGCCCTGACAAGCGAGGGGAAACTGCTTATCTCTGTCGTTCACCGTGGAACTTCAGGGCCAATTCGATTGGCAATAAATATTGAGGGATTTGATGCAGCGCGGCGGGCCGAACTGCGTACGCTCTCAGCTAACAAACCCTGGGCCGCGAACACGCTCAATGAGCCGGACAAGATAAAACCAGTCATGTCATTCGCAGAAGTCCGGGATAACAGGCTTACGCTTGATTTGCAACCTTACGCTGTGATGCGAGTGGAAATCCCGAAGGCATCGTCGCAGTAACACAGAGTACATTCTACTTATGGAATTCTGCGCTCCTCACCTAACTGCATGCCGGCGCCGAAGCACCTCCGTGTGCGGCCATCCCCAAAGCCTTCGGCTTTGAGGCTGCCACACGGCATTGCTAGCACACCTGCTTTCCGAAAGCTTCTCACGAAATCGCAATTACTTTTTGAGGTCCGTACAATTTGCCGTTTTATCCGAGAGATCGCGTACCGATAGTCACAGTCCGATCTTGCAGGCGATATCCCGGCTGAACGGCGGTACCGATATGCGCAGGGCACCGTTCGTCAATGAAACCCGTTCTTCGCGGATGATCTTGCCCTCATAAGTATGCCACCACTGGACGCGATAGTCGCCTGGCTGGAGACCTTGGATCTCGATTGTGGCTCCTTTGATCTGCGTCGGCTGCTTCTTGTCAATTACCAGGTTCCACCAGGTGGCCTGCGAGTTGAATATCCATAGGTAGGCGCGGTCGTTACTCTGGTAGCCAAGCAGGCGGAGTTGTTCACGGGAGACGGTTGCCTTTATTCCGCCCAGGCCTGAGAAAGAGACATCGGCAAGGAACGCGGCCAGCGGGTGGTAATGACTGTAGGCATCCTGTCTGTCAAGCTGATCCCACCACCAAAACATCACTGTGCCCGAATTACCTGCGAACGCCGAGGCCCATAGCGAATTGTGGAAGTGCACTGCCTCGTTATCCTGCTTCATGTGTTCGCTGAGCCCCCACTTTGGGGTTGCCAAGCCGAATTCACCTATCAGAACCGGCTTGCTTGGGGCGTGTTTGCGGAGGAACCGTGTCCTATCGAGCACGACCGCGACTTCATCTTTGAAGTCCTCCTTTGTCTCGGGGCGCATGTAGTGGTGCAACTGGCCAATATCCAGGCGAGGATGATGGCAGTCTTTGGCCGACGGATGCCAGGTGCTTGTCGTGCGCAAATGACGGTAGATGTCGATCTGCTCGAGATACTCACCGACCTCAGCGTAGAACCGGTCGGTAGGCAAGCCTGGATCGATTTCGTTGAAATACTCCCAGGCGGCCACGCTCGTTGAATGACCCCATCGTGCCACGGCGTAACGCATCAGCTTCCTTGCATCGTTGACCGCCTGTTGATACTCGTTACTGCGGTCGTCGGAGAGTGACTTCATATAGAGGTCCCTGGTGATCAGGCACAACATGAGGTAGATGCCGTTGCGTTCGGCTGCTTCCAGGAGCTGATCGAGCATAAAGCAGTCGAGCTGATTGTAGAGGCCCCTTGTTGGCCGATTGACGTCAGCTTCCCACAGCAGCTCAGCACCGCCCGCAGCTTCTTTCAAGGACAGTTTGTCCAGCCAGATGGTCCCGGTTCCAACAAGGCTGAAAGCCAACCTGCCGAGCCAAAAGTCATTCTCGCCAGTAAGGAACTCTTGGCTAAACTTGCGCCATTGGTCTTTCGGAGGAGCGTGAAAGGATGGTCTGCCATTGCCGTGACCTACACTTACTCGTAACCCACTCGGTCCGTCTGCCATGAATTGCCCGGTCAGCACATAACGTGTCTGAGGTTTCAGTGCGACCGGGTGTGAAGGCGAGGCGGTAACCAACGCGCCGTCGCTGCCTTCGATCTTAACGCACTTACGCGGTATTGAGTCATCTTTGCTACCGGGTATAGGCACAATGATTTTCTTGCGATGCCATGACCGGTCCCAGGCGCTTTTGCGTGCCTCGATTGCCATTGCCCAATCCTTGCAGCACGTCCAAATTCGCAGAAAATTTGCGCCGTTTCGTGAGAGCTTGGCGAAAATCTCTTCGGCTTTCGTAAGGTTGACGTATTGACTTTCACCTATGAAGGCCAGGTTTTGGCCGATGGCAAAAAAGGAACTGCCATCGGTGAACTCCATGAAGCGAGGGTCTTTCTTACCGATCCGAAGAAAGCCTTTACGCTTTGACGCTGTGCACTCGAATTCGACACTCTGTGAATGAGCCGTGCCGGTTCGATCCTTCAATCTCGCCGTGGCCAAGTATGTGCCTGTTTCCATTGGGGCAAATCGTGCCTTCCATCTGCCCTGGCCAATTGGATAGTACCAGTTGGCCCTGGTTCTGCCTTGATCGAGCTTGCGTCGCTCGTAGTCCTGGCAGTAAAAAGCAAGCAGACTGATTTGCCTGCCGGCGGGAGTCTTCAGCAGCACTGTCAGGTCGACTTCGCACGGGTCGAACGGGTTGTTGTACCGAGTGTCTATGTTGATGAGCAGTTCCAGCTTCTCATATTTGCCCACCTTGTTGGCCGATGCTTGGATTTGTATCTTGTGCTGGCCACCGCTTGTGGCTGGCGGGGGCTGGCCCGGAGACCGCTGAGCACAGAACGCGATAGGGACACAAAACACCAAGACCATTTGGATTATTGCTGCTCTCTGTCGCATAAGATGCTCCGTTGAATATTCGCTACGTCCAAACCCGCCTTACCCGGAACCAAACAGCCCTGCATAAAACGCTGACGCCTGAACGAAGCCGCCTTCTGCTCATAGGCATCCATCCATTTCGCACGACCGCAATCTCCCTCTCACCCGCTTTCGAGGGAGGGAGATTGCTTGTTCTGAAAACAAAAAGCTTCGCCTCTGCTGCCGGGTCGATCAAACGCCACGCCAAATAAAAAACGATTTGGCATGTCGTTTGAAGCGCCCCTCGGTTT
>JAGMDR010000548.1 GCA_023128595.1 Planctomycetota bacterium
TTTTTATGGTTTTCATAATAAGTTAAACACGTCCACCCCTGGAGTTCTGATACACATTGCGTTCAACCTGAACCGGCCCATAAGGCGTTTCGTAAGTCTGTGGCGAGCGTATCCGAACAGTATGCTTAATGGCATTGGTGCGGATGTAAGTTCTTTAATGACAAGGTGGACGACGTTATTCGGGTGGACAACTACAGAAACCGTAAAATGTCGAGAGAAAAATATAAATATTACTGGCTACATATTTTAGCGAAAATTCGCCCTAACCTCAGCCATACAAGGGGGTTAGCTAAAAACCAAGGTGGAACATCCGCTTTAGGCGAAAAATTGCCATTAATTCCTTGACAGTGAGCTGGAAATCTGCTATATGTAGCATTATGTCGTGGTCCGTGTGTCTTTACGTACGGTGCGGCGGGCTCTTTGAGCAATAAGTAGACTGCAGCCTCATGTGAGGGCTGGTGTGGTTTATCTCTCTTTAAGGAGGAGGGTAAATCCGCCGCTATATAGATTTTCTAAGGTGTTGCTGCGTCTGAATAAACTTGCAGACGACGGTACAGGTGATAAGAACTTAGTAGGAGGAGTGTTATGAACAAGAACAAGAAACTGTTGCTTGTGGCGTCGGTGCTGGCGCTGTCCGCCGGTTCGGCATTGGCCGTGCCGATCACGGTCGAGAACTTCAGCTTTGAACTGCCCGGCGTCGGGAAGCCAGACATTGCCGATGTCCCGGGATGGTCAGGCGAAGGTCCGGGCGGAGCTGGCGCAGAAACCGACTGGGGACCCACGGACGGTGCATACACCGGCTACTGTGGATGGGATATGGATATCTACAACCTCACAGCCCACACGATCGCCGCGGGCGAAGTGTACACACTTACTCTGGATGCGAGGAAGACGTGGCAGGGACCGAGCGTAACGATCGGACTGTACTATGATGACGTCGGAACGAGAGCAATAATTACGTCGCTGTTCCATGAGTTCCCCGCCGCCGACACTACCGATATGGAAGAACTTTCATTTACGGCACTGGCCGACGATGCTCCCGAAGCGATCGGGAATTACCTCGGTATCCAGATCGCGAGCGGAAACACCGGATGGATCGGTTACGACAACGTCCGACTGGATGTCATCCCGGAACCGGCGACACTCGCACTGCTCGGTTTCGGCGCACTGGGTCTGGTTCGCCGCCGCCGCGCTTAGAGACCAATATCGACAGTGCTATTGCATCTGAGCAACTTGCCCGATGCCACGGGTGAGTTGCTTGTGCTTGCGCATCGCTTAAGATAACACCCCGGTTGCGATGACCGGCAGGTGGTTACTACAATTATCTCTAACGTCAATTGGGAAGGCAGGAGAATGAATAAGCAAATAGTTGTGGCTATGGTTGCGCTGTTGGCCGTGACCGTAAGTGTGTCGGCGGATTCGATCTTTGTCGAAAACTTCAGCTTCGAGCTGCCCGGCACGGTTAAGCAGGGTTTTGACAATGTCCCGGCGTGGACGGGCGTAGGCGCGGGCGGAGGCGGCGTCGAACTCGATTGGGGACCCACTGACGGTTTATGGACCGGCTACAGTGGATGGGATATGGAGGTCTACAACCTGACGGATCACACGATTTTGGCCAACGGTGAGTACACGCTCACTCTCGATGCGAGGAAGACATGGCAGGGACCGAACATAACGATCGAACTATACTATGACAACGCCGGAGCCAGAGTATCAATGGGATCGTTGTTCCATGAGTTTCCCGGTGGAGATACGACCGACATGGAAGAACTGACGCTAACGGTTCTGTCCAACGATACTCCGGCGTCAATGGGCAAGAAGATCGGTATCGAGATTACGAGCGGCAACGCCGGCTGGATCGGTTACGACAGCGTCCGCGTCGACGAGGTAGTCCTGGGCCCAATTCTCAGCGCCTCAGGCCCCAGCCCGTCTGATCTGGCAACCGATGTCTGTGCAGACACACTGCTTATGTGGATAGCAGGCGAATCCGCCGTATCCCACGACGTCTATCTCGGCACAAGCTTCGACGATGTCAACGATGCCACCACAGCAGACCCCCGCGGAGTCTACCGGGGCCAGGTCACCGTCGCTCAGTTCGACATCAGCACTGTCCTGACTACCGAATTCGCAACAACCTACTACTGGCGGATAGACGAAAACGACGGTCCGCCCACAAACGCCCAGCACAAGGGCCTCGTCTGGAGCTTCACCATCGAGCCGCTAGGTCGCCCCATAGACGGCTCCGCCATAACCGCCACCGCATCAAGCACCGACCCCGCCGGCGGTGGACCCGAAACAACCGTCGATGGATCAGGCCTCGATGTCGACGGCCTGCACGGAATCGCCGAAGCAACCATGTGGCGAAGCGCCAATGGCGGCGACCAGCCCACATGGATCGAGTACGACCTCGGCCAGATCTACAGCCTCGCACAGGCCTGCGTATGGAACTACAACGGCCTCGGTCTCAACAGCGTCTTCGGTATGATGGAAGTCACCGTCGAGTATTTGGTCGACGGCGCAACGTGGACCGAACTCGCCGGCGTAGCAGATTTCGCCAAGGCCCCCGGAGCCGCCGGATACGCAGCCGACAGCACAATCAACTTCGACGGCGCAGAAGCACAGTACGTAAGGATCACAGCCGTCAGCAACTACGCAGGCGGACTGGCCAATCAGTTCGGAATCAGTGAAATACTCTTCAGCTTCGTCGCCGTGGGCGCAAGAGCATTCAGCCCCGAAGACGGAGCAGCAGACGTCTACCCCGAAGCCGACCTCAACTGGGTTCCCGGCAGAGGCGTCATAACCCACAACGTGTATTTCAGCACCGACAGAGATCTCGTAGCCGACAGAACAGCCTTGGCCGTGAGCATACCCGTGGGCGATACCTGTCAGCAGGGCCATGACCCCGGCCCACTACTATTGGGACAAACCTACTACTGGGCTGTCGATCAGGTCAACAACGATGGAACCAGCTTCGGGCAGGTCCTCGAATTCACTGTAGTCGACTCACTCGTTATTGACGACATGGAAGCCTACGGCGACGCCGAGACACCCGGCGAAGTCGGCGGCAGCCCCTGGTATGTATGGAAAGACGGCTTGGGCTGGACCGAACCGGAACCTGGGTATAGCGGCAATGACACTGGATCCATTGTAGGCAACGCCAATCCTCCGTATCCCGAGAGGACAATCGTCACCGAAGGTCGTCAGTCACTGCCTTACTTCTACGACAACACCGGCGGCAAGGCAGTCTATTCCGAAGCCACTGCCGCCATTGCAGACCTGCCTATAGGCCCTGATTTCTCCCGCGCGGGTGGAAAGGTGATTCGACTATGGTTCCACGGTGCGGCAGCCAACTCGGCGACCGTCAACGATCAGATGTACATCAAGATCAACGGTGTGAAGGTCGTTTATGACGGTCCGGTCACGGATCTGCAGAGCGAATCCTGGCAAGTGTGGAATATTGATCTGGCGGAATTCGCAGGCGTCAATCTGAGTAACGTCACTGAAATTTCACTGGGTTTTGGCGAGAACAACGGCGTTGCGGGCGGCACCGGTGTGGTCTACTTCGACGCGATCACGCTGAATCCATCGATCTGTATCCTGTCCGAACGCTCAGCCGCCTTCGCTGAGATCGATTATGTCGAAGACTGCGTGATCGACGCTCTGGAGTTGGAGGTTCTTACCGGCGACTGGCTGTCGCAAGACTCGATTCTTCCGACGGAGACTGCACCGACGACGGACCTGGTCGGCTGGTACAAGTTCGATGAGGGCTTCGGTACTACGACTCAAGACAGCTCAGGCAACAACAATCACGGCACGCTCATTGGCGCCCCGGTATGGATGGCCGGACATATTGGCGCCGGATCGCTGCAATTTGATGGTGAAGACTATGTGGAGGTGCCACACGACGAGACCCTGACGGTAGACACGGAAGTCACTGTGATGGCATGGATAAATGCTAAACGGCATACAGGCCCAGGCGGTGCCGAATGGCAGGGTATTCTTGCAAAGGGTGATAGTACCCGCTCGTACAGCCTATACACTACCGGCGGCGGCGTCCTTCATTTTAGTACAGCCGGCGTTGGTACCACAAGCACGACGACTGTAACACTCAATGAATGGGTTCACGTCGTTGCGATGGTCGTAAATGGCGGACACAGGTACTACATCAACGGAGAGCTTGCCGGCGAAGGCGGTGGCGGAATTGTCCTGCCGGGAGCCGCCGATACCGACAGTGTTCGTATCGGCATGACCAATGAGGGTGGTAACGGATTTCTCGGTATGATCGACGAAGTACGCATCTATCGCGCCGCCCTCAGCGCTCCCCAAGTCGCCGGCCTTGCCGACAGCACACCGGGCGACGATGAGTTGCATGTGCCGGTCTCCTCACCGGCCGAACTCTATGACGCCGAACCCCAAGGCGAGCAGAAAATCGACTTTAGGGACTTCGCCGTACTGATGGATTATTGGGCCCAGGACCAATTGTGGCCGTAATTTCAACCAAATGGCCTATGCAGAACCGCCGGCGCATGCGTCGGCGCTGCAATTAGTTTGAGTTGAGAACCGATTCGGGGCTTATGGCGAGCGATTTGCCATAAGCCCCGATCATTTTGTCCCGATCATGGTAGTGAGCATTGACCTCACTACCGCCGAAATGCTACAATACTCTGTAGGGCAGTTTTTCTTATTTGCACTAGCTCTACGTGAATAGGGCCCCTGTCTGACGGCCTTCTCTGCCGCAGCAGACAGAGTACGATAATAGGAAGAATAACCGGAAGATATGAGATTTTCGGCGGCAACCTTGATGATCGCGGCGATCTTCGCCGCAATAGTCGGTGCAGCCTGCCCGATCGGTGACATAAGCGGCGACTGTACGGTTGATTTCAGGGACGTGTGGGAGCTCGGCGAGCAATGGTTGGACACCTCCGCCGGCACAGCGGATCTGACCGGCGAGGGCAGCGTCGATTTCAACGACTTCTCAGTCCTCGCACAGAATTGGGCCAAGACTGAATGGCTCGTCGTCATCAACGAGATCCACTCCAACCCTGACGTCGAAACTGAACTCGTCGAGTTCATTGAGCTCTACAATGCGGGGCCCGTCGACGTAGATATGTCCGGTTGGTATTTCAGAGACGGCATTACATACACCTTTCCCGAGGGCACCATCCTGCAGGCCGGTGAATACCTGGTAGTCACAGAAGATGCATACGCCGCATACAGTCCCAAGACCGTCACGCAAAAGTATGGAACCAGTTCGACTAAAGTCTACGGCCCCTTCACCGGCAACCTGCGGAACTTCGGAGAAAAGATAGAACTCTGCAATGCTGCGGGAACCGAGATAGACCAGGTGGACTACAAACTGGGATTCCCCTGGCCCACCGTCGGAGACCCCATACCAGCCAGCCAACGCGGCGAGGGCCACTCAATGCAGTTGCTCGATCCGCTCATCGACAACGACCTCGGCGGAAGCTGGCGAAGCGCCTATCCCACGCCGGGTGCTCAAAACGGCGTCACTCACGAAGGAAACTCCCCCACCCACATCCGACAGGTTCGGCACTCACCCAAAAGTCCTGCCGCCAACGAGCCCGTCACCATCACAGCGAAAATAACCGATCTTGACGGCGTCGCAATTGTCCAGTTGCTTTACAGTATCATCGAACCGGGGCATTACGTCAAACTGGACGATCCCCAGTACGACGCAGGTTGGATCCCCGTCTTCATGAATGACGACGGCCTGGACGCTGATGAGCGGGCCGATGACGACATATTCACCGCGCAGATACCGGCGGACGTCCAGGTGCATCGACGCTTGATACGTTACCGCATCCAGGTCGCCGATGCCGTCTTCAGTATACTCACCGTGCCCTACCCTGATGATCCGCAGCCGAACTTCGCGTACTTCGTATACGACGGCGTGCCGGCCTGGCACGGCGCGTTGGAGCCGGCAAGCAGTAATCCCTCTCGCTCAGAGGTCAAAACATTTCCTGCTGAAGTAATGCGATCCTTGCCTGTCTACCATCTCATCGCCACAGAGGCAGACGTCACAAAATGTCAGTACAACAGCAGCTACGAAAACACACGCTTCCGCGGGACACTCGTCTACGATGGCACTGTGTACGACCACATCGAGTTCAAGATTCGCGGCGAATGGTCGACCTATCAGTCGGGCAAGAACAAGTGGAAATTCTTCTTCACGCGCGGCCACGATTTCCAGGCCCGCGACGACTACGGCAGGAAATACAGCACACCCTGGCGCGTTATGAATTTCAGCGCCTGTGCAACACCGTGGATGCCCGCGCACCGTGGAATGGCCGGCGTCGACGAGGCGATTGCTTTTGCACTGTACGACAAGGCGTCCGTGCCGTCACCCAGGACCCATTGGCTTCAGTTCAGGATCATCGACGACAGCGTCGAAGCCGATCCGTCCAGTCAGTATGAAGGCGACCTGTGGGGACTTTACCTGGCGATCGAATATCCGGATGGGCGATTCCTTGATGAACACGGCTTGCCCGACGGCAATACCTACAAAATGGAAGGCGGAGGAGACAAAAAACACCAGGGCGCAACCCAGCCGGCAAACACATCGGACCTGAATTCGTTCAGAAACGGCTACAACCAGACGAACACCGACACATGGTGGAAGGACAATCTCAACCTGAAACACTACTACGGATTCAGGGCCATCAACCGCGCAATCAACAACAGTGACCTTCGCGAGGGCTGGAATTGCTACTACTACCACAACTCCGAGACCAATCTCTGGTCGGTAATCCCGTGGGATCTGGACATGCTCTACATGCCGGTATATCACTGGAGCGGCGTGCTGAATATCCAGAACTGCCTCAATCACACTGAGTTCGCAATCGGCCATCGCAACTACGGCAGGGAACTACAGGATTTGCTCGTATCATCCGATCAGATCAGCCAATTAGTCGATGAGCTGGCCTCGATTGTGAATCCGCCGGGTCAACCGTTGACGATGGTTGACGTCGATGAGCACATGTGGAACTACCACCCGCGCACGAGGTCGGGTCATCGCGGCAAGTTCTACCAGAACCCGATAACACACAATGACTTCGACGGACAATCGATACTCAAGGTCACCGTCTCTTCCGACCACGAAGGTGAGATGCAGTGGATCAAGGATTTCATCCAGGCGCCTCCGGGCGGTGGAAGCTCGCCTGCAAGTTACGGTGCGACCAAACTTGACGAAGAGATCTATGATTCCCGTATCCCTCACAAGCCCACGGTTACATACCTCGGCTCGGATGGATTTCCCATTAATGACTTGACGTTCGAGACAACCGCCTTTAGCGATCCGCAAGGCAGCGGCACCTTCGCTGCGATGAAGTGGCGTATCGCAAGGGTGGAGCCCGGCTCGCAATTTGTACCTCCTGATCCCCAGCCGGATAACACGATTACCCTGCTGGCCGCTGAAAGTCA
>JAGMDR010000549.1 GCA_023128595.1 Planctomycetota bacterium
ACATTACTGATACTGTGGCCATTTGGCGCACAATTTCATTTGTAAGGGCCTAATAGGCCCAATCATCCAACAGCGCTAAAGGGCAATTTGGAAGTATTTGTCTTGCGGGCAGCGGTGGAGTCTATCTATAATGCCTGCACAAAAAAGCCAATATCAGACAAATCGGGACTATTTAGGAGTTTGGTTATGATAGCTCAGTTGTCTAATCCCTGGTGGGTTTTCGTATTGTTAGGTCTCTGTGCGGGTGTCCTCAGCGGCGCTCTGGGTCTGGGCAGCGGGGTCATACTCGTCCCTGTCCTTGTACTGGTCTGCGCCGTTGAGCAGAAATGTGCTCAGGGAATGGCTTTGGCGGTAATTGTGCCTACGGCGCTGGTAGGGGCACTGCGCTACTGGAGAAATCCCGACATCGAGATGAACGCAGTAGTGATCGGCCTGATTATATGCGGCGCGCTCGCCGGCACACTTGCTGGGACGGAATTGGCCGCCCGGCTGTCGAGCCATGTGCTGCGCAAGGCATTTGCAGTTGTCCTGCTTGTAGTGGCCGTGAGGATGTTTATGGGCCCGTCACGGCCCGGACAGGCGGGTCCCAACGGCGGTTCCATAGACCAAAAAACGGCCAATACTGTTGAAGCCCGAGATGGAGAGAATTGAGGTGATTGAAATGTAGAGGAGTCAGACTATGGTCTTTTTGGAAAGCTACTACAACTTTCCGGTCATGCTTCTATTGCGTTTTCTCAGCAAAACCTTTATACTGCGTAATGTGTATATATCCCGGAGACAGGGTATATTGAGCCCGACCCGGAAGGGTTTTATCGTTTTTTAAGGCCGAAAGCAGGGTTTATAGTGACAAAAGTACAAAGGTTAGTTTTGGCGGTCTGTCTGTGGTGTTGCATCCAAATTCACCCGGCGTTCGCCTGCAGATACAACGTTCGTGAAACAGGGTTCGTGGATTTGGGTCTTGAGCCGTATATACTTTACAGCTTCGTCGACGCAAATACGCCCCCGGATTTCGCCGCCGCTTTCAAAGAAACAGCCCAGGACACCCTTGCCGAAAGTAACCTCAGGATCCAGATAATCGACGCAAATCGGCAAAAAGACCATCCCGCGATCAAGCTGCTCGATCCGAACGACGCATCTTTTCCCTGTGCGGTCCTTGTCTCCCCCGACGGCCAGTCTCTACCGGTGTCCGTAACGAAGCCTGATAAGCCTTTCAAGAAGACGGTGCGCTCGGCAATTGATGAGATTCTCGCATCGCCCAAACGCAAAGAAATCCTGCTGGGGGTATCCAGAGCCTATGGAATAGTCGTGCTGCTGGAGGGGCCCGATGCCGGGCAAAACGAAAAGGCCAAAAAGGCAGCTTCGACCGCCGTCGAACAGGTGTCCTCTCAAATGAATTACATGCCCAAGCTGATTGCCAATCCGCCGGAGCTTGTTGTAATGGACGCCAACTCGGTTGCAAACGAACGAGTACTGCTCTGGAGCCTCGGCTTGGAGCCCAACGACGTGAACGAGCCGGTCGCGATAGTCGTCTATGGACGGGCCCGCTGGATCGGACCGCTCTTCAAGGGCGAAGAGATAAACGAGGACGACCTCGCCAGTGTCCTTTTCGTAATCGGTGCCGACTGCGAATGCGGATTCGACTACAGGTGGCTCCAGGGCACGATGCTCCCTGCCAAATGGGACCAGGAGATCCACGAACTCGCCGTCAAAAGCCTCGGCTTTGACCCCGAAAACCCGATGATAAAGATGGAGATGAGCCGGATAATAGGAAGAGGAATGGGCGGGTATGCCTACCAGGGCACGCCCTATGGCTACCAGGAGCTGATCATAGAGCCCGAATCGTACGCCCAGGATATGCAAGTTCGGCCGGATGAACCGAATGATTTACTGCCCGAGCCGAATGCAGCAGAACCCACGGCCCAGAGTCCGCCCGAGCCCAACGCATTAGCACCGGCCGCTCACGATCCGCCCGAGCCAAATGTGATGGCATCGCTACACCAGGTCCCCTTCGAACCCAATACGGCCAAACCCGTGTCGGGCGGCCCGACTATACCCGGTATTTACGCGCCGGTGCGCAGTGCAGCAATTCTGACTATCGCTTTGTTTGCGTTGGTAGTCATCATCAGTATTGCGATTCTTGCGAGGTCAAAAAGAGTATGAACAAGCACGCCGTATATGCCTTCTTGTGTGCCCTCCTGAGCGTCTGTGGCTTGGCCTTGGGTGACGACTGGCCCACCTTCAACCATGACAATCATAGAAGCGGCCTTACCGGCGAACGGCTCCAACTGCCCCTAAAGCAGGCTTGGGTGTTTAAGGCACCTCACCGGCCGGCACCCGCCTGGCCACCACCGGCAAAACACGACTTCTGGCACCGTCACCACAATCTAAGGGCCACCGTAACTTACGACCGTGTATTTCACGTCGTCGGGGCAGGCGAGATGCTCTACTTTGGCTCATCGGCTGATGACAAGGTCTATGCGTTGGATGCTCTGACCGGGCGGCCGCGCTGGACTTTCTTCACGGAAGGGCCTGTCCGCCTGGCCCCCGCTGTAGTTGGCAATAGACTGTACGTTGGTTCCGACGACGGGTGCGTTTACTGTCTTCGTGCCGAAGACGGCTCGCTCCTGTGGAAATACAGCGCCTCCGAACAGCCGCGCATGGTGCCCGGCAACGGCGCAATGATATCGCTCCGGCCCGTGCGGGCGGGCCTCGTAGCTGATGGGCGAGCCGTATATTGTACAGCCGGTTTGTTTCCCAACCAGGGCACGTTCCTGTTTGCATTAAACGCCGAAGACGGCTCAGTTATATGGAAACGCAAAGTCGGTATCTCACCCCAGGGTTACATATTGGCTTCCGACGAACGGCTGTACGTTCCAACCGGACGTACCGCTCCGGCGATTTTCGCCCGCGCCGACGGTGGCTCCCGGGGAGAGCTGCCCAGCGCCGGTGGGACATACGTACTTCTGACGGACGATGTGCTGGTAACAGGGCCCGGCCGAGGACCCAAAGAAATCAAAGCAAGCGATGCCAAAACAAGAGATGCAATCGCAACGTTCGGCGGATTGCGAATGCTGATAAACGGCACAACGGCCTATATGCAGTCGGAAACCAAAGTCTCGGCGTTCAACCGAGGCCGCTATCTCGAGCTCTCCCGAGAAAAGAACGGCTTGAATCAGCGGCGTAAGAAAATCGCCGAGCAGCTCAAAAAGCTCGCCAAAGAAAGCCCCGAAGCAAAGCAACTGCAGGAAAATGTACGCAGCCTCGATACCCGGCTCGCAGAGCTGGATAGACTATTGAAGGATTGCTACCTGTGGACGGCGCCCTGCGAATACCCCTGCTCAATGATTATGGCGGGCAACGTGCTCTTCGCCGGCGGCGAGAACAAAATAGCGGCACTCGATTCGGCCAACGGCAGCGTCATTTGGACGGCCCCGGTTGCCGGCAGGGCGTTTGGCTTGAGCATAGTGAACGGCGGCCTGCTTGTCAGCACCGACGAAGGACGGATACACTGCTTTAGAAACGCCGTCAAAGGCGCCGCCGAGGTAATAACGACTTATACCGACACAAGCCCCTATCCTCGCGACGAGCTGACGCAGCTTTATGCCGAGGCCGCCAAGTATATTGCCGAGCAAAGCCCGGTAACGAAAGGATACTGCCTCGTCCTCGACAGCGGGCGGGGACGATTGGCGTACGAGCTGGCCCGAATAACCGATCTGAAAATCATCGGCGTTGAAGAGGATGCCGGCAAAGTCGCCGCAGCCCGCAAGGCCCTCGACAAGGCCGGACTTTACGGACGCGTCGTGATTCATCAAGGCTCCTCCGGGCGATTGCCCTATACAAAATACTTCGCCAACCTGATTGTCTCGGACCGGGCGCTGCGGACCGGCGAGCTCCCGATTTCACCAGAGGAGCTTTTTGGCCTGGTCCGACCTGCCGGCGGCGTCGTTGCCCTCGGCGTACCGGCTCCAAAAGGCAACAAATCGCAGCTCGAAGACTGGGGCCAAACAGCGATCCCCGGCTGGCGTGTCCGTAAGACCGGCAACATCCTCTGGGGATTGGCAAAACGCCGAAGTCTTGAAGGCGCCGGCGAGTGGACGCACATCCACGCCGAGCCGGGAAATTCGGCCTGCAGCAAAGACACGCTTGTAAAAGGCCCGATGGCTATCCAATGGTTCGGACGTCCCGGACCCGAGCAGATGATCGACCGTCACCATCGCAACGTCCCGCCGCTCTTCAAAGATGGCCGACTTTTCGTACCCGGCGATTGCATCGTCTTTGCCGTGGACGCCTACAACGGGACTATCCAGTGGCAGGTTGAAATCCCCAACTCCCGCCGGCTCGGAGTATTCCTCGATTCCGGCAGCATGGCTGTCGATGAAAACTTGCTCTACGTCGTCGCCGAGGACAAGTGCCACGGCTTCGACGTCCAAACCGGCACACGCCGCCTCACGCACAAAATGCCCCAGCTTATCGAAGACGGGCCGAGACAGTGGGGCTACATCGCGTACACCGGCGACGTAATCCTTGGCACAGGCCGAAGAAAGGGCGCCTCCTACACCGAGACCAGCTACGATGCCGACAATGCCCTCTGGCACAGAAATATGAAACTTGTGGTCAGTGACTACGTCTTCGCAGTGAATAAGACCACCGGCGAGCCGCTCTGGAAATATAAGGACGGACTCGTTCTCAACACCACCATCGCCATCGGCGGGCCCGGCCCCAGAGGCCCACGGATGTACTTCATCGAGACTGACAGCCCCGCGGCGCTGGCCGACAAGCTCGGTCGTATGCCGGCAAAGACTCTGTTCGACGGCGGTGAGCAGTATCTCGTCGGCCTCGACATACAAACCGGACGACTCGCCTTCAAGGAGAAAATCGACGCAAGCAATTTCGGCGAGCCGGTTTATATCAACTATGCCAAAGGCATACTACTCTTGAGCGGCTCAGACCTCGTCGGAAAGTCCATTCGTTATTACTATGACGCCTTCGATAGTCGTTCGGGCCGGGTCCTCTGGAGGGCAAGCCACGACACCAGCCTTGCAACGGACGGCGGCCACGGCGAATACAATCGTCACCCGACTATAATTGACAATACAGTCTATGCATGGCCTTATGCCTATAATCTCAGAACCGGCAAGAAAATCCAGGGATGGAAATTCGATCGACGCGGACACGGCTGCGGCGGCGTCTCGGCCTCGGCGCAGTGCCTCTTCTGGCGGGGCGCCAACCCGTGGATGTATGACCTGGGACCGGGGGGCGGTCCGGCGCGGCTGACCAGCGTCACACGACCGGGATGCTGGATCAACATCATCCCAGCCGGAGGACTCGTGCTTATCCCCGAAGCCAGCTCGGGTTGCACCTGTGCCTTTCCATTGCAGAGTTCAACGGCATTTATTCCAATGCAGGCCTTAAATGAAGTACGAAAGCCGACGGGATTGACCAACCACAACTAAAATGCGATAATGAGACCTATGTCGATACTTGCTCTCATCTTAAAAGAGATTCATCATCGCAAGATCAACTTCGCCCTTGGCCTGCTGGCCGTGGTTACAGCGGTTACACTGTTCATAGGCTTTTTTACAGCCGGCAAGGCCTCTAACCGCGAGACCGCGCGCCTGATGCTCTCTATGGGCTATAATATGCACATTATTGCAAAGAACGCGGATATGAATCAGTTCCTAATAACCGGTATCGCCGATGAGACTATGCCGGAGCAATACCTGACGAAACTCGCCTCTCAGAAAAGAATTTCCTACAATCACCTGCTGGCTACCTTGCAGAAGGAGATATCCTGGCGGGGTCTTGATGTGATCCTGACCGGTCTTGCCCCGGAGGTCTGTCCGCCTGGCAGGAAAAAACCGCCTATGAGCTTCGAAATTGAGCCCGGAAGCGTGTACGTTGGATACAGGGTGGCCGAGTCCCTCGGACTGAAGCAGGGCGACCGCGTGAAAATAAGAGAGAAAGAGCTCACCATCTTCAGATGCCTGGCAGAATCCGGCGGCGCAGATGACATCCGAATTCAGTGCCGCCTGCCCGACGCCCAGGAAATTCTCGAGGTCCCCGGGCGAATAAGTGAAATCCGGGCGGTGGATTGTCTTTGTTTCGCCGACGCCAATGACCTCGTTACCGTCCTGAGAAAGGAAATCGGCTCGCTGCTGCCGGAGGCGCAGGTGTTTCAAGCCAAGGCCATTGCCGAGGCCCGCGCCGGCCAAAGGCAAATGGTAAGAAACCTGTTCGCCGTCATAATGCCTTTCACCATTATCGCCTGTGGAGTATGGATCGGCGTGCTGGCGATTATGAACGTTCGAGACAGACAGCAGGAAATCGGTATTATGCGAGCGCTCGGATACGGCTCGGGCCCAATCACGCTTCTGTTCCTGGGAAAAGCGGCGTTAATCGGACTGCTCGGGGCGGTTGTGGGTTTCCTGCTGGGAACGGCCCTGGCCCTGAACTTCGGGCCGGATGTTTTTAAGCTGACGGCCGAAAAGATGATAAAACCCGAGATATTTTTGCTTATTGTCTCGCTTATCTTCGCGCCGGTATTCGCTGCGGTCTCGAGCTTCATCCCGGCAATGATTGCCGTCGTTTACGACCCGGCCGTAACGCTCAGAGAAGAATAGATATGGTTGTACTAAAAAATGTCGCGAAAACCTACCGCACACGCCGAGGCGAGGTCCACGCCCTGAGCGATGTCAGCCTGCACATCGAAAAAGGCGAGTTTATTGTCCTGTGCGGCCCCAGCGGCAGCGGCAAAACAACCCTACTTATGACCATAGCGGCAATGCTCAGGCCAACAAGCGGCAGCGTCTGCATCGACGAAAGCGACCTCTATGGCATAAACATACGCGAAAGGGCAAAATTCCGGGCCCGGAACATCGGCTTTGTTTTCCAAATGTTCCATCTCGTTCCATACTTGAATATCATCGAGAACGTCCTTCTTGCCGGCCGGGTTTTCGGGCAAAATCCCCGCGCAGACACCGCCGGAGATCTGCTAAAGCAATTGGGCCTGGCAGAACGAGCCTTCCACAAGCCCGCCGAGCTAAGTGCCGGCGAGAAACAGCGCACCGCCGTGGCAAGAGCACTGTTCAATCGTCCCCAGATTATCCTCGCCGATGAGCCGACCGGCAATCTTGACCCGGACAACGCAGACTCGGTGCTCGGCCATCTTTCAGAATTTCACCGCAGCGGCGGAACCGTAATCGTTGCCACCCACGGACAAACCGCCGAACGATTTGCCGACCGTGTAGTCTATCTCCGCGATGGAAGTATCGAAAAGTCCGGCTGAGCCGAAATAAGCTGCCCGCGCGCAACCCTTATGTGGTTGGCGCTGCGGTGTGTCTCAAATGGTCGTTTATTGACGTATCTCACGCCACACGGGTAGATGAGACGTGTTCGCGACGCTCAGCCATGCGCTCTCGGATCTCTTTGTACTTGGCATCGGCCTCTGCGAGGCTGTTCATCGCGTGGTCAGTACACCAATCTACCTCTGACCGCCTGCCGGTCTTGTGGGTCTTTCGCCTGCGGGCCTGGCCGGTCTCTTGGCGCGAGCCTCAGAATTCGCAACGCGAATCCTTCGACTCTTTACCGCCGCATCAACGTTCGATTGTAGCTCACTGTACGACCGGTGATCAGGGAATTGTGTCTCAGTCGTAGAGAGCATCTTCCGTCAGAGACTCATCCTGCAGCCATGCGACTGCGAACAAGGCAAAGTCTGTGAAGTTCACTTGACAATCGTCATTGAAATCATAGGGCGGAGCGGTATAGCCATTGGGATTATTCTTGGCCGCTTCGCAACTATCGTCGTAGACGTTGATTTCCATCACGTCGGATTCTTCGTGCTGCGCCGCATCCTTAGCATAAAGCTCCAGTACATACGGACCCGTTGTGTCAAGGGTGGTCGTAGTCACCGCAACCAAAGCGTCGGCAATATCAACGGTAGAGTCGGGCGGCGATTCAGACACGGACCACAGAATGGTAGTCACATCACCCGTCGCATCCGTAACCGTTCCGTTCAAATCAACGGTGGTCGTGCCTTCTTTGAGCCAGGTCACGATACTGCTGCCCGCATCCACGACAGGTCCTGACGTGATGGTTTCAAAAGACCACAGGGAACCTTCTATAATGTTGTCCCAATCACGCGGATTAGCAGCTCCGAGACTTTCATCCACAATCCAGAAGTACAAAGCGTCCATCTCCAATCCCGGACTATAGGATGCCATTGGATCCACATTTCCGTCGGCCGGATTCGTATCGGCAGGGATTTCAAATATCTGAATGCCTGGATCCTCCCAGTTTGGAGTAGCTGGTGGATTCATCGGGTCATACGGAACGCTCAGCCACAGGTTATGTCCCGTAATTGCCGGGTTTGGAACGTTGGCATCGTTCGGATCCAAACCCGTCGTCCAGCTCAGTACCTGATCCAGAGGAACTCCCGCTGCTCTATTCGGTGGTTGTGGGGCATGGGCTTGGGCTGTCGTCGCCAGGAGAATAGACGGAATTAACTGATCTGTCGTGAGTGCTTCATCGCTGAAACGGATATTATCCATGTTGCCGTCGATGTGATCAACAAACCCACCATTCCACCAGCCTCGTCCAAATGTCCAGTTACCTGTAGGCCGAAGTGAATGGTCGATTCCTGCATCCATTATTAAGGAACCGATGTTCTGGAAACCGTTGCCGTCAAATTGACCGGCATACATATCGAGCTGGTCGCCGTCAGTAACGATGGCAAGATGGTACCATTGTCCGGGTTCGGGAATTAATGAAGAGTCGAGGAAATATCGTTCATCGCTAACCGTTGCGAAAGCCACTCGCATAGCATTGTTCTCTCCATTGCTCTGGACCTGCAATGAAGGACCGATGTCATCCGGCATTCCTGTCCAGTCGTCTCTGCCGATAAGTGTCCGCCAGCCGGCAGGATCATTGAGTTTAAACGACAGTTCGATTGTCCAGGTGCTTGGGCTCCAGGCACGGATGCCATCTGCGAGGGTGTATCCATCCCTGTGACCTTCATGTACTGAACTCAAGCCCGTACCCGTTGGCGTATCACCCTCGGAAGAAAAGAGGGGTCCCCAGTAATCATCCCAGGCATGCATGTGATAACCGTTGCCGGAAAGATCAGCGGTCCCCACTGTCCCGTTTTGCTGGGTCACAGGGAAGTCATTCATCGGCATGCCTGCAATGCCATCCTCAAAATCATAATGCAATACAGTGCCAGCCGAAACAGGCATTGACATAACCAGTGCCAAAAGAGAGACCATTACATAGTCTAATTTTTCCATTATCAGACCCTCGTTAACATTCAAATTTTCTTAACTAACAAGTAGATACTGATACTATTTGCGTCTTCTGCGAAGCATCAGACCGCCCAGTCCCAGCAAAGCGAGTGTTGCCGGTTCGGGAATTAACTGATCTGTCGTGAGTG
>JAGMDR010000055.1 GCA_023128595.1 Planctomycetota bacterium
TACGTGTTTAGGCAGAGGACAGAGTCAGTGGCTTGCTGCGAGGGCACGGGCTTGAAGGGCGTGAAACCACGGCCAAGATGGCCGTGCCACGATCAAATTGGCCCCGGCTAAACACGTGGTGGGCTAAAGCCCACCCCGTGGGTTTTTTGAGACCGATTAACACTGTTTTTTTGGACACGGATTGACACTGTTTTTGGACATTTGAGATTGCCGTGCTCGGCTTTGCCTCGCTCGCAATGACGATGGGCGGGAATGGTAATTTTCTTATGCTCTTGGAATGAAAGCGTTTGCATCATTGTAAGATGCAATAACGGTCAGTTTGAGCTGTTTTGTTGGTGTTGAGTTAAGGAGGAATTATGTCTGTTAATTCTATTACAACCAAAGCACTTGAGCAGGGTAAGGGCGTTTTGCGATTAGCTCCGAATTGGGTGCCTCGTTCGTTTTGCGTTCCGGGCCGGCGGATTAAGCTGCATCCGGATGACTATTATGCGATGGGCGGTGAGCGCGGCGGTATTGATGAGCGGTGGTTTGCATCGACGACGCCGGCGGACAACGGGCCTTTGACGTTCGAGAACGAGGGGCTTAGCTTTATTGTTTTCGAGGACAACGGGAAGGTGGAGAAGGTTCGGCTGCTGGATGCCGTTGCGGAGCTCAAGGGCGAGCTTATCGGTGAGCGGCTTTGGAAGGAGCACGAGCGGTGGCCGATGTACTCGAAGTTCTTCGACAACAAGGGCGCGCTGCCGCACCATGTTCATCACAGGGATAAGCACGCGGCGCTGACGGGTCAGTTGGGCAAACCGGAGGCATATTATTTCCCGCCCCAGGCAAATAACTACGGCGGGGATTTTCCCTATACCTTCTTCGGGCTCAATCCGGGGACGACGAAGGAGCAGGTGCGGGAGTGTTTGGCTAATTTTGAAAAGGGCGACAACAAGATCACGAACCTGGCCAGTGCACAACGATTGGCGGTGGGTACGGGCTGGGATGTGCCGCCGGGCGTGCTGCACGCTCCGGGCAGTATGTGCACATACGAGCCACAGAAGGCGTCGGATGTGTTTGCGATGTATCAGTCCTTGACGGGTGACCAGATTGTTCCGAAGGAGCTGCTCTGGAAAGACACGCCTGTGGATAAGATGGGTGACCTGGACCATCTGATTGCGGTGCTTGACTGGGACTTGAACGTTGATCCGAATTTTGCCCAGAATCGGTTTATGGCACCCAAGCCGGTCCGGCCGGTCAAGGAGACCGAGGCTGAGGGGTATATCGAGAACTGGATATGCTATAAGTCCACGTCCTTCAGTGCGAAAGAGCTGACGGTCCTGCCGGGCAAGACGGTGACGATCAAGGACAACGCCTGCTACGGATTCATCACGATGCAGGGGCACGGCAAGCTTGGCGAGTGGTACATCGAGACTCCGGCGCTGATAAGGTATGGGCAATTGACCAATGACGAGTTCTTCGTGACCGAAGCCGCTGCGAAAGAGGGCGTGACCATTGCCAATTGTTCGGCGACCGATCCGATTGTTCTGCTGAAGCACTTTGGGCCGGATAATCCGGATTTGCTTGTTGAGTAAGACTGAGCGATAGTTGGTTTAGACACGGGTCGACACTGTCTTATTAGACACGGATTTACACTGTTTAGCAGATGTTTGATTTCCGCTTGCGCGGGAATGACATGAAGTGTGAATAGAAAAAGGCCCCATCCTGATTTTGTCGGGATGGGGCCGTTGCATTTGTTCCCGTGAGAGTTTGATTACCCGTCCCTCACGGTCGGGGCCCTGTTTGCATTCCATATTATACGTCGCAGAGGGCTACGGCTTGTTTTAGGCCTTTTAGTGGGTCGCGGCTTGGGATGAACTCCTGTCCGACGTAGCCTTTGTAGCCTGTCTTTACGATTTCTTTCATAATGGCCGGGTAGTAGATTTCCTGGGTTTCATCGATCTCATTGCGGCCCGGATTTCCGGCGGTGTGATAGTGGCCGATGTAGTCGGCGTACTGTCGGATGCGGGAAATGATGTCACCGTCCATAATCTGTACGTGGTAGATGTCGAAGAGCAGCTTCATTCTGGGTGAGCCGACCTTCTTGATGATGTCCATACAGTAATCGGTGTGGTCGCCCTGGTAGCCGGCGTGTCCCTTCATTGGGTGGTCGGTCGCGCGTGTGTTGAGGATTTCCATTGCGACATTTACTTTCTTCTTCTCGGCATATCGGCATAGCTCTTTGAGTCCCTTGACGCAGTTGTCGGCGCCTTCTTCGAGGGAGATTTCGCCGCTCTTGGGGTCTTCTGCGTTTCGCCACTTGGAGCCGGTGAAGGCGATTACGGTCTTGACACCGAATTCCGCGCAACTGTCGATTGTCTTTTTCGTGGTGGCGATGACCATGTCGTGGTATTTTGGATTGCAGAAGCCCTTGACAAAGGGCGGGTCGGGCAAGCCGTTAGGGGCGATGGCACAGGTCAGGCCGTACTTCTTGAGCGTGGGCCAGTCTTGCGGAGCGACCAGCTCGACGCTCTTGCAGCCGAGCTGCTTAGCGACCTGGCACGTTTTCTCGACGTCCCAGTGCTCGGCGAAGCACCAGTACACTATGGACTGGTTGATGCGTCCTCTCGTGGCGACTTTGCCCGTGCCCGCATTGAAGGCCGAGCACGAAGAAAGGGCAAGGGCCGCGGCACCGGCAGCGCCGGTACCGGCAATCATTTGCATCATATTGCGGCGGCTGAAACCATCAGGCGTACAATTGTTTGGTTGACTTTGTTTGCTCATCTCTCTATCTCCTTTTTGATTGGATGGAGTTTAATTAAAGCTCTTGCGTTCCTTGAAATCAGGGCCGATTAGACTGGTTTTTAGCCTGTTTCGGGCAAATCATTCGTATAAAGGGCTATTTTAGGTTATTGGGCCCCATCGTCAAACAAAAAAAGGGATTCTTACGCAGCGCTTTGGAAAATGTTATTGGCGTAAAATAAAACTTGACAAGCCTGGCAGGATGGGTTATCCTATCGCAGTTGAAAAAATGTGTTGTTGTGCGTAGCTTTGGATGTATGGAAAGAAGCTTGGCAAGAAATAGCGATTTGAATCGAGATGGTTTGTCCATAGGAGGCGGGCAGAGCGGCGGTTTTCTAAATCGTCGCGGTTTTCTAAAGACAGCAGGTCTTGGCGCTGCTTCTCTGGTCGGCGCAGCGGTTCTGCCGATTGCGGCAAAACCCGCTGCGGCAAGGAAGAAGTGGCGGATGCGGCTATCCACCTCGTCGATTCATTATATGCAGCTTCCCATAGAGCAGGCGTGCGAGCGGATTGCCGAATTGGGGTTCGAGGCGGTTGATATCTGGTCGGCGCACGAGGGCTGCCCTCATCTGGATGACGTGCTCAAGCGGGTGGGGCCGGAGGGCTTGAAGAAGCTGTTGGCCAAGCACAAGCTCAAGCTGTTTGCGTTTTCGGTTTATCGCGGCGGGTACGAGCGTTATGCGGAGCTCTTAGGCAAGGCCGGGGGCGGGGTGGCGGTGCGAGGCAGTGCCGGGGCCGGCAAGCCCGAGGAATTAACCGCTCGAATGAAGAAGTTCATCGAATCCCTAAAACCGTTAGCTGATCTTGCCGAGAAGAATAATTCTTATCTTGCCATCGAGAACCACGGCGGGGCGCTGCTTTGCACGCTCGATTCGTTCAAGGCATTTGTTGACATTAACAAGTCGCCGAGATTGGGCATCGCCCTTGCGCCTTATCACATTCAGCCGTTGAAGGAGTCTGTTCCGGAGGCGATTCGTATATGCGGCAAGCAGCTCTTTTTCTTCTACGCCTGGCAGCGGGCCAAGGGCAACGAGCAGTTGCCGGGCGTGGGGCCGACGGATATGGCGCCCTGGGTGGAGGCGCTTGCGGCGATTCGGTATCGCGGGTATGTGAATCCGTTTATGCACGGTCATCCCGAGGCCGAGGTTATGTCGGCGAATCTTGCGAAATCGCGGGATTATCTTAAGAAGTGTTTTAAGAAAATAAATCGTACAATGAAAACATAAGCAGAAAAGAAATGTCGTACCCAATAAATGAAGGAGAAATCGATGTCCGACAAACAACGAAATTCCAAGAATGA
Source organism: Planctomycetota bacterium (assembly GCA_023128595.1). Taxonomy (GTDB): domain Bacteria; phylum Planctomycetota; class Phycisphaerae; order Sedimentisphaerales; family Anaerobacaceae; genus DAOVRL01. The sequence goes on from JAGMDR010000055.1 coordinate 4,082, forward strand.
CTTGACCCGGCGGAAGTTTGTGCGTGACAGCGCAGTGGCTGCTGCCGGTTTGGCTGTGGGTCTTAGCGCCGCCTCGGGCAAGGCTGCCGATGCAGGGGCCAAGAAGACACGCAGCTATAATTCGGAAATGAAATATCGGCCTCTCGGAAAGACGGGCATCTGGGTCTCGGCGGTGTGCTTAGGCGGGCACTGGAAGCGGGTCGATAAGATGGTTCCCGGTGTCTTCAAGGACGGAAAGAAATGGCTCAGCGCCGACCTGGACATGGAGGCGTTCCAGAAGAACCGCTACGATGTGGTCAGTCAGTGTATCAAGCATGGGATTAACTACATCGATGCTTGTACGTGGCAGGAAGTTGTGGCCTACAGCAGGGCGCTTAGGGGCAGGCGCGATAAGATGTACTTCGGCTTCTCGTGGTACCAGGAGGAGATGCGCAAGAAAGAGTTCCGCACTGCCAAGGCACTGCTGGGAACACTCGATAAGGGGATGCGCGAAGCCAAGCTGGACTACGTGGACGTTTGGCGGATCACAATGCTCTCGCAGAGCAGCAGGCACACGAAGGACGAAGTTGACGAGATGATGGAAGGTCTGGAGAAGGCGAGGAAGCAGGGCAAGGTCCGCTTTACCGGGTTGTCCTCGCACGACCGGCCGCATATAAAATGGCTGATCGAGACCTACCCTGAGACCGTTGAGGTCGTTTGCACGCCTTATACCGCCAAGAGCAAGGAGCTGCCGACGGACAGCGTTTTCGAGGCTGTAAGGAAGTATAACGTAGGCCTTTTCGGCATAAAGCCGTTCGCCGGCAATTCGCTGTTCAAGGGCGATAGTTCTCCCGGCAACCCCAACGCAGAGGAAGACGACCGTCTGGCGCGTATGGCCACTCGTTACATCCTGGGCAACCCCGCTATGACGGCACCCATCCCGGGCATGATCAATACTCACCAGGTGGACAATATGGCCAAGGCCGTTACGGAAGGCAAGCTCGCTAAAGAAGAGCGAGAGGAGCTGGAAGCGGCTATGGACAGGGCGTGGGCGAATCTGCCGGGGCACTACCAGTGGCTGAAGAACTGGGAGTACGTATAGGATACATCGGTCTGAAAAGGATTAGTAGTCTGTCAAGTATATCAAGGAGAATACTATGGAAAAAAAGCAAGCGAATAGGAAAGACGGGTTGACCCGGCGCGAGTTTGTGCGCGAGGGTACGGCTGCAGCGGCAGGTTTAGCTGTGGGCCTTGGTGCTGTTGAGAGCCGGGCCGCCAAGAAAACGGACATGAAAAAGACCCGCAGTTACAACGGCGATATGGAGTATAGGCCGCTTGGGAAGACCGGTCTTTGGGTCTCAGCCGTGTGTTTCGGCGGACACTGGAAACGGATTGACAAGATGGTTCCGGGCGTCTTTAAGGGCAGGGGCTGGCTCAGTGCGGACCTTAACAACGAGGGCTTCAGGAAGAACCGCAGAGACGTAGTTAGCCAGTGCATCAAGCGAGGCATCAACTATATCGATGCCTGCACCAAGGAGGAGGTGATGGCGTACGCCGAGGCCCTGCGGGGCAGGCGCGAGGCGATGTTCTTCGGCTTCTCCTGGTATCAGGAGGAAATGCGAAACGCGAAATACCGCACCGCCAAGGCGCTGCTCGGAACCCTCGAGAAGGGAATGACCAATGCCAAACTCGACTACGTGGACCTGTGGCGACCGACTATGCACGAGCAAAGCAGCAGGCACCCAAAGGCCGAAGTCGATGAGATGATCAAGGCGCTCGAGCAAGCGAAGAAACAGGGCAAGATACGATTCTGCGGTTTGTCCTCGCATGACCGCCCCCATATCAAATGGATGGTCGAGACGTACAGCGATGTGCTTGATGTTATCGTGATGCCCTTCACAGCCAAGAGCAAGGTACGGCCTAAAGACAGTCTCTTCGATGCTGTAAGGAAGTATAACGTAGGCTTTTTCGGCATAAAGCCGTTCTCCAGCAATAACCTGTTCAAGGGCGATAGTACGCCCGGCAACCCGCACGCCGAAAAAGACGACCGCCTGGCGCGTATTACCATACGCTATATCCTGGCTACCGACGCGATAACTGCCCCCATACCGGGGATGATCAATCCGCACCAGGTGGACAACGTTGCGGACGCTGTCAAGGAGCGCCGTGAGCTGGACAAAGCAGAGGCAAAGGAGCTCGAGCAGGCTATGGACGAGGCGTGGGCCAATCTGCCGGCCGACTATCAGTGGCTCAAAGACTGGGAATACGTGTAGTCGCTGCGCAGGCACTATCAGCATGAAATACCAACAGTTACTTGATGGCAGAAGCAAGTATGTACAGTATGAGGGTCACCAAAGTAAGTGCGGTGATATTAATCGGATTGTCAGTGAGCGGCTTGCTGCTTTTCGCAGCAAGTCGCTCTTTTGAAGAAAAGCCGCCCGACAACGCAGTGGTTGACCAGCAGGCCAAAAAAGTGGCTGTTGAAAAACAAAGTGAGCCCCCGTTTTTTGTGGCTAATCCCTATTGTCTTGCCTGTCACGTGGATTTCGAGGCGGAAGAACTCGTCGTTGACCATATGGTTGTAGGGGTAGGCTGTGAGAGGTGTCACGGCGAGTCCGAACGCCATCGAAGCGATGAAGAAAACGCCACAGCGCCGGAGATTATGTATCCGAGGGCGAAGATCAGGCCGATGTGCATGATCTGCCACCCCAGAGCGGACATCGAGCACGTCAACGAGCACGAGGTCTTTCTTGCCGGCGCCGAGACTATCTTTGACGAAGTGATGCCGGAGGGCGCCGACGAAGTCTGCACCGACTGCCACGCCGAGGGCCACCACATGAATGTCCGCAGCGTGCGATGGGACAAGGCAACGGGCGAAATACTGCAATAGTAGCGCTTCCGTATTGGATGTTACAAAACCCCAGTGTTCCCTTTAGGGCATGCTGCGCAGGTTGCCTGGGAGTATCTCAAAACTGTCACCCTGAGCGAAGCGAAGGGTCTGGGTGCGTTAGGTAAGAGGTCCTTTGCTGCGGTTGCAACGAGAGCTTCTGCTCGAGCCGTGATAGCCCGATAGCGTGTCTGTTGGCAGCCGAACTCGGCAGTTCGGTGGGTCTCGCTGGGGACAAGAGCATATATCTATTGCTGGGGAACAAGCGTTCCGTCCTTCATGTAAAACACCCTGGTGGCAATATCCAGGGGGAAGATTCCATGGGTGGCGACAATTAAAGTGACGCCCTTTTCCCTAACCGGAGTGATTAAATGGTCGATGATTTCCTGCGCTGTTTCCCCGTCGAGCTCTCCCGTAGGCTCATCAGCGAGAATAAGTGCCGGTTCATTAGCAAGCGCTCTTGCGATGGCGACGCGCTGCTGCTGTCCAATGCTCAGTTCCGACGGCAAGTTATCAAGCCTCTCCCCAAGCCCGAGATTATTCAACAGTGTCTTTACCTTTTCACGTCGAGCGGTTTTCGACATGCCGATATGCAGCAGGGCGGCTTCAACATTCTCATAAGCCGTCCATGAGGGTAACAGGTTGAAGTTTTGGAAGATGACGCCAATCTTCTGACGCCGTAGCAGTGCTAATTCTTCATGGGACAGGTCTTCCATGCAGGGCCCTTCAAATATCACACTGCCTTCAGTTTGGCGTTCAAGCCCACCCAACACGCCCAGGAAAGTGGATTTGCCTGCGCCGGTCTTCCCTGCAATTACCACGATTTCACCCCTGTTTACCGATAAATTAATCCCCCTGAGGACGCGAATCTCCTTGCGTTTGACCGTGAAACTCTTCCTCAGGTCCTTGCACTCCAAAAAAACATGGCCAGGGTGAGCAACAGCCATTTCATCAGCTATGTTCATTGTTATGCCTCTTTGTATGAATCGAATATCAAATGCTCCGTAGCGCATCAGCCGGTCGCTGACGGGCAGCCGCTAAAGCTGGCAAGCTTCCCGCGATGATGCCTCCCAAGAATGCCAACACGAAACCAAGCACTAATACCCACGGCAAAATCATGATATGTACCCCAGCTTCAATGCCACTCAACATCTCAATGGGAACAAACAGCAGTATAGCGACCGCGACCAGGCACCCGAGAATGCCGCCTATCATGGCCTGCAAAACGGACTCCGCCAGGATTTGCAAGACCACATTCCCGTCGGTCCAGCCGATGGCTTTCAGAATGCCAATATCCCGTCGCCGCTCGAGCACAGAGGACAACTGGGATTTCAACGCCAATATCACAGCGCAAATGCCGATGATAATGGTAAGCAGCCACGCCGCATCCTCATTTATCCCCATTACTTTCGCGGCGGGCCTGTAGCAAGCATAGCTGGAAGCCACGAGGTAGTCTCCTGGGAGCAGATTCTTCATAGATGTGATGGCTTCATCTTGCACTTTAGAGCTTTTCACTTCTACGAGTATCACGTTGGCCTCGTTATGGATGGACGACGCTCCCATCCGTTTGTTGATTACTTGCTCCGCATCGTCGAAATGCATATAGATATCGGCTTTTGCAGGCCGAATGGGTGGCTTGACGATTCCGATAACCGAAAACATGCTCCCCGCAATCGTGACCTCGTCGCCTTCTTTCAGTTTTTTCAACTTTGCATAAGCTTTTTCCAGCATAACCACGCCCCTATCGTTGGCCAAAAGAAATCGACCTTTCACAATATCCTTTGCGGCGCAGCACGTCTTGCTGACTACGAAATGATCTGGGTCAAACCCGCCGACGGTAAATAGATGGCCATCCTTTTGGTCTTTGAACCGAAATAGCAGGTATCCTGAAGCGTCATATACGGTGTCGAG
>JAGMDR010000550.1 GCA_023128595.1 Planctomycetota bacterium
ATCTCGGTGTCGGCCACGGGAAAGATCGGCTCATCGTAGCCGGCCAGGTCGTGCGGGCTGGTGTGCACTTCCCAGGGAATCCACGGGTGCACCTTCCGGTACTTTGAGCAAATGCCGTCTGGGCCGATCAGGCAGGTCGTATTGAACACGTGGCCGGGCCAGCGGGCATCCGACTCCAGAAATGTGCCGGTTTGGATGTAGATGTTTAACTGCTTTGCTTTTTCTTGATAGCGTTGGGTATGTTCGTTTGGGATCGGCACGGCCAAGCTGTCGAGCAGCTCCTGGACGGTGGGATAGACGGGTGCGGCGTGGGCAAACTCCGGAAACACCACCAACCGTACGTCGAAGACCGGTTCGTAGCCCACCACCGTTTGGTCAATCATCTCCAGCATCCGCTCGACCCGGCTGCTTAACTTCACATCCATCCCATCACCACTTCTGTCTGATACATTGACGAATTTGGCGTCACCTGTATTCATCAGAAGAATGTTTCGCGTCAGATACGAGGTGGTATCGTCGAAGCGTTCGACATTATCCTGGAGATGCCCGCATGCGACGAATATGTCCCGATCCCCGTCGTTGTCCAAATCGACGAAGCTGTTGCCCCAGGTGACATACGCAAGGGTCGCCGCAATCCACGCCCATGCTGCCCTGCTCGTCCCCGTGCAGGTCGTAGGCGAAGCCGGTCATGAGCCCGACTTCCTCAAATTTCCCGGTGCCGTCATTTGCAAACAGGAAGTTCTCGGCCACATCGTTTCCAATAAAGACATCCGTGTCACCGTCATTATCATAGTCGCCACATACAATTCCCATTCCCCACCCGGGGTGCGCGCCCACGCCCGAGTCCTTACTTATATCGGTGAAGGTGCCGTCGCCATTGTTTCGATACAGAACATTGGGTCCATAGTTATTGAGATAGATATCCAAATCGCCGTCATTATCGTAGTTGCCAACGGCTACCCCTAAGCCGTATCCAGTGTCACCCACATTCGCCTCTCTTGTGACGTCGGTAAATTTCCAGCCCCCTTCGTTGCGATAAAGCGCATTTCTCGGCGGCGCGTCGACCTTTGTCCCTTTCAACGGTGCGCCGTTTAGAAAATAGATGTCCACGTCCCCGTCACGATCATAGTCGAAAAGCGCCAATCCGGCGCTGACGGTCTCCATTATGTAGCGCCGCCCGCATCCACCATCTGTGTGTTTAAAGGTGATTCCGGTCTCTTTGGTGACATCGCGAAGTATGATGGGGCTGTCGGCACGTGCATAGGAAAACACACACCAGAACACCAGAACCGACGCCACAAGCCGCCCGATGCGAATCCTACGATCCTGCATGCAGGACAGAACCATGACTTCATTTCCTTTTCTGAATGCGCTCATACGTTCGCCGATACAACTGATTGGCCGGTTCCAGCTCGACGGCTCGATCTCACTCACTCTTTTGTTGAACTGAAGCGCCTCAGGTATCCGGTTGCCTGCCGCGCACAAAGACGCCAGCTCCGTAAGAAAGTGTATGAGAAGTTGTGGTTTTTATCGCCGTCATCCTGAGCGCAGCGAAGGATATGGCTAAAGAAGTAAGAAAAACCAACGCTGCGGGATGCAAACACGATTAGCTGGCCAGATTCTTCGCTCCGCCGCGCTTCGCTCAGAATGACAAAATGGACTTCTCATACACTTTCTAAGAGCCGCGCACAAGCGGTAATGAGCTGCCCACCGCCAACACTGATGGCCTCGTTTTTTGCAAAATTGCCCTTCCCGTCGTTTTCAAAGTAAAGGTCGGGCCCCGCACATCCGAGCCAGAGATCAAGGTTCCCATCATTGTCCACATCGCCGAAGCAAGGCGAAATGCCCCGCTGCGCCAAAGTTGCATCACGCAGAAACCCACCAGCACCATCGTTAAGCCACAGTGACGTGCTTCCATCTGGATTGAGCCCAGCAATACAAAGATCGATATCGCCGTCGCCATCAACGTCACCGGCAGCAAGGCCCGGCAGGGTTACGCTGCCGCCAGGGTATTTCCACTCTGAGGCTTCGGCATCTATCGGTCTTATTTCGGGAGAAAAAAGGATACGTACGGAAGGTGCAGTCTTGACCGGTGACAGTGGAAGATTGTCTGCGCCGAGCGCCAAATAGTACTTTCCCACCGTCCCGTACACCTTGAGAACTGCAAAAGTGCCACCCGTGAGCTCGGCCTCCTTAAGCTGCTTGAAGCGTGCAAAAAGGGCACTTGCCTTGTCGCGTTGTTTGGTACGCTGGTACTGGCTCGCGAGACGGTACACAGCGGAGATAAAGCCTGGATCGCGTGCAATAATCTTTTCGAGCATTCGTGTGCCTTCTTTATTCCGGCCAAGGTTTAGAAGGACCTCTGCGTATTTGTACGCAGCATGAGTATCCGCACTATCGGTCTGATGCACCGCCGCAAAGCATTCCAGTCCGGCACCACGTCCAACACTGCCTCAAAGGCCTTCGCCGCTTCAGTATACTTGTACTGTTCAAGAAGAGCTGCGCCCTGGTTGAACTCTGCCAGCGCCTTGCGCACGGAGGCAGATATAACTGCCTTTTCGTCTTTCGCAGATAGAGCCTGCTTACTGTTGCTCTGTTGCTCGGTTCGGGCACCACAGCCTACAAGCATGACCGCCACAAGGAGCAAGCATCCGATTTTTCGCATACCCTGCGTTACCACATTCTTTTGCATGGAAAACCTCCACTCTTCACAGCGCAAAATCCAAGAGTCTTCGCATATATAATACTCCCGGTTTTTCGGACCAGTGGATAATCGCAGGAAGTTTTTTTCTCTCGTCCATAGGTCGCCTTCGCAAATGTAAATCCTTCTTGCTTGAAACCAGAATGAACCCGGTTATAATGTTTCATTGTGTCTCGGAGGATATTTGTTGTGCTCCGAATACGAGCGACGAGTGACGAACATGAGAATCCCACTGACCAGAATCCAAAAGCTCATCGGC
>JAGMDR010000551.1 GCA_023128595.1 Planctomycetota bacterium
CCACACACTTTGGAACCGAGATAGCAATCGTGTTTACTTCTTCGTACGGGGCGGATGGAGCAAAACAATGCCCAATAAAGGCGACAAGGTCAACACGCCATGTTCGATCAATGCCGACGGCACAGGGCTAACCCTGCACGAGCAATTTATCGGCGGCCATCCCGAATGGGACGAGAACAATATCCTCATCGGCCGAGAAGGGGATAAGCAAATTCTCTATGACCAGGAAAAGAAAAAAATCGTTGGACAAATAGGTACACCCAAAATGTTTCCCAAACCAGAGGGCGACATTTCACTTTCTCCTGATGGCAACTGGTTTGTCAACGGCTACGGGTACAAAAATAAAAACTATTACGCCATATATCGGCGCAGTGACGGTGCCTTTATTCGCAGTAAGGGGATTGATAAAGGCGCATACAGCGGCGATATCCGCATCGACGGTGCCCCGCGTTGGAACCGCACCAACGATGCGATCCTTATACCCGGCCTTGCTGAGAATAAAACCCGCCAGATGTTTATCCTTCACGTGATCACTCCCGAGAAATAGCCTGTCCTACGCAAAAATAAATCTGACGACAAAACTAAGTAATTTTCAAGATTGATTTCTCCTCAATATTCCCGTAGAACCAGTTCTCAATGGTCATCCAGGGAGTTTACATAAGTCGCTGAAGTTTAACAAGTTCGAATGTTTGAGTAGGACAGGTATAATCATCTACAGTCGATGGAACTCTAATTTCCTATCAGTATCAGTTCGAAAGAATGGGCAAGGCAGAATGCAATGACTTATCATGAACCGACACAAGAGCTGCCGGTGCAGCAAGCCGAATCGATCCGCGGGATCCCTTGCAGCAGAGGCCGGCTTGCGAAACGAACCGCAAGACTCGTCGTTCTCTGCATCTGTGCGCTGATATCGACCGCCTCCTCGAAAACCAAGACAATCGCCTTTCCCGGCGCTGAAGGAGCCGGCAAGTTCACGAAAGGCGGGCGCGGTGGAGACCTCTACCATGTAACCAACCTGAAAGACTCGGGCTCCGGATCGCTCAGAGAAGGCATCGAATCGATCAAAGGGCCGCGGACGATCGTCTTTGATGTCGCCGGCACAATCCGACTGAAAGATAAATTAGTGATCCAGGATAAATCCTATCTCACCATCGCCGGCCAGACTGCGCCGGGCAAAGGGATCACGCTGGCCGACCAGTCTCTACAAATCAAGGAATGCAAGCATATCATCGTCCGCCATTTGCGCGTTCGCCTTGGCGATGAAAACAAACCGGCCGGGTCGGGCCCCGATTGCATCACGGCCGATCATAGCGATCATATTATCCTCGATCACCTTTCGCTAAGTTGGGGAATCGACGGCAACGGAGATTTTCGCGGACTCAAACACGCGACTCTTCAGTGGTTGATCTTCAGCGAAGCCCTCCACGACAGCCTGCACGGCAAAGGGCCTCACGGCATGTGCACTTCCTTTCGGGATGGTCAAGGGCCCGCGACTATGCACCACAATATCTACGCCAGCAGCCGGCAGCGACACCCGACGATCAACGGCGGCGCCGATGTGGTCGAGTTTTGCAACAACCTGGACTACAATTGGCAAAACGGGCACAATCTCTCAGGTGACAAATTCAATCTCATCGGCAACTACTACAAGGCCGGCCCCTCGATGCGACCCGGATTTCGCCCTATTCAGTTCAAAACCGGAAAAACTCCTCCGACCTCGAAGGGATACTTTTCGGGCAATCACTTTGAGGGCCTGCCAGAGGAGTATAACAAGGACAACTACAGCGCTATGGATTACAAAGCAAGCGGCCTGGGCTTTAGTCACCCCCATAATTATCAGGACACCACACGCGAGAAGTTCGAGGTTTCGGAACGTTTCGACGCCGGCAAGTATAAGCTGACCCAGATCGAATCGGCCAAAGACGCATACGAATCCTGCCTTAAATACAGCGGTTGTTCGCTGGTCCGCGATACAGTTGACGAGCGATTCATCAAGACAATTACCGACAATACTGGCAAAATCATCGATTCACAGAACGATGTGGGCGGATGGGACCCCTACCCGCCAATCCATCGCCCGGAAAATTGGGATACCGACGGCGACGGGATGCCCGATGCGTGGGAGCGGACGGTAGGTTTCGATCCGGATGACGCGGCCGATGGAAACGAAGATCGCAATTCCGACGGCTACACCAACGTCGAGGAATACCTCAATAGCCTGACGCCTGCACGGATCGATACCGAGCCCATCGCACGGATCGTAAGTCCGCGGAATCCTGCAGCAGCACCTGCAGCGAGCGGCGAAAAGGCCTCTGGTCATGCCGGAACTGTATGAAGAACATCATTGTCTCAGCCTGCTGCGTTTTGACTTGTCGCGGCTGCCGTGTGAGAAGGTTCAAGCTGCAAAAGTCCGGCTCTATAAACCGAAATGCACTGTCCAGATGACTGTGGTCAATGGATGGAATTCGATATTCCAATTGAGTTGGTACAGCGGTGGCTCGATCATCCCTATGAAGGGACGATCTCACTTCGATCCGATGACGCCAATCTCAGCCGCGGAGGCCCAGGGTTTCTTGTTGACTTCGGAGAGTATGCGAACAAGCACATAGCGCCCGCGAACTGGTTTCTCACAATCAGCCGCCTGGGGTATACGCACCTTCTTGAAGGTTGCCCTTGCAGTCGGTTTCCCGAACGTATCAGATGAGTTGCTGACGTAGAACTCGGTTTTGGCGAACGTGCCGTTCCAGCTACTATCCTGACGCGCCAGGTAACGAAATCCGCGAATCTCATACGTCGCACCTAGATCCATTACGAGTTCGTGTGGGTGCTCGGCAAGCTCGTCGGAAAACTGTGAATGCCAAACCGTACGTGGATTGCCGTCGATCGCGTAGACCGCTTTGCGATCGTTCGGGAGGTTCTCGCTGCTGAAGCGAACCAGCTTCACGTCTGTGGCCGGGATCAAGTCTCTCTCTGCAATTCGGTTGACTTTGTGTCCGTAATTGTCGGCTTCCGCACGGGTCGATCCCCATTTGGCCTTGCGGTCTCGTTCATGGCGAGTGCGGTTTGTGAACGTGCCCGGTCGTACAGGCACATGCGATTGCTCAGCAAATGCCTGCATGCGAGCAAGGATGTCCGGATACTTGGTGGCGATGTCGGTCGTCTCGCTCACGTCAGCATTGAGATCGTAGAGCTCCCATGGTGCATCCTTCTTCGGCTGGATTGCTTTCCAGTTGTACATGCGGACAGCCACCTGGGAATGATACTCCCAGTAGAGAAGTTCGTGCTTCTGCTGTTTGTGGCCAGCAGCTTCCGGCCCGATGAGTTCCGGGAGAAAGGACAAGCCGTCGATATGGGCGGGGGCCTGAGCGCCGGTTAACTCGGCCAGCGTTGGTAGCACATCCGGTTGGTAGAACAACAGATCACTCACACGACCCGGCTTGATCCTTCCGGGCCAGCGGACAATAAAAGGAATCCGAAGTCCACCTTCGTAAAGGTTTCCCTTTCCACCCCGTAGCGCGATACCCGTCTTCGGATCGACGTTGGGTCCAAAATAGCCTCGCGGATGTTGCTCGCTCTTGAAGCGGTCCTGGCCGCCGTTGTCGCCCGTGAAAAAGACAATCGTGTTGTCTTCCAGATCCAATTCCTGCAATAGATCGAGAACCTGACCAACGTTACGATCAACCATCGTGACCATCGCTGCGTAGTTCTTGGCATCCTGCGGCACATCAGGGGCTTTGACCCACTCGTCATCTTGGTACAGTCCCCATGCAGGGTCATCCGCCGGGATGTCGTACATCCCGTGGGGAGGTGTGATCGGCAGGTAGCAGAAGAATCGCCTGTCCTTGTTGGCACGAATGAACTCCAATGCCTCGTCCATGATGACGTAATGAGAATAGGTCTGTCCGGTCCGTCCGCCGCGGTTGCCCGCAAGTTCAACTTCCTCGCTATTGCGAATCAGGTAAGGCGGATAGAACGAATGTGCGTGGACCTGGTCGTAGTAGCCGAAAAACACGTCGAAGCCGTGCTTCTCCGGCACTCCCGTCGAGTCGCGACCCCCGCAGCCCCACTTGCCAAAGCCGCCGGTGGCGTAGCCGATACCCTTGAGCATCGAGGCAATCGTCTGTTCTTCGCCCCGTAACGGAGTTCCACCGTCGTTGACGCGCACCGACGCATGGCCCATGTGCTTGCCGGTCATGAGCGTGCAGCGAAGAGGCGCGCACACCGGTGCCCCAGCCAGTGCTTGCGTGAACCGAATACCCTCGGCTGCCGTACGGTCAATGCGCGGGGTGCGAATTCGCAGGTTCCCCATATGGGATAGTTCGTAGTAGGCCAGTTCGTCCGACATGATGTAAACGATATTCGGCCGACGCCTGGCAGTTTCGGTCTGAGCCGGCACCAATGTAGGGGCGGCCCGGTTGGCGGCAAGCGTTGCTCCTGCGTACAGTGTCGCACCGGTGGCGCCCATCGTTTTGATGAACTGTCTTCGATTCATGACTCGGTTTCCTCTACATAGTAGTCTGTCAATATTGATTT